>NZ_CP020778.1:785000-1085000 GCF_002101295.1 Candidatus Pelagibacter sp. RS40 | reverse complement strand
ATTATGAATCTTCTCTCATAATTTTCAGATGATTTTATTGTTCCATATTGTGGTGATGCGTAATCTCCAAATCTTGCAACATCCATTGCCCAAACATCTATCGATGGTTCTCCATCAATTATCCATTCAGCAATACATTTTCCAACTCCTCCTCCTTGACAAAATCCAGCCATAACACCTACAGCTACCCAGTAATTTTTCATTCCTGGCACAGGACCAATTAGTGGAGATCCATCTGGTCCAAAAGTAAATGGTCCATTAACAATATTTTTTATTCCTGCTTTCTCTAATGCAGGCATTCTTTCAAAACCTATTGCCAATCTATCTTCAATGTTATCTAACTTTGGTTCTAATAACTCATGACCAAAATTCATTGGCGTTCCTTCAACTTTCCAAGGAGTTGATTTAGGTTCATATGTTCCAAGAAGCATTCCTTTTGCTTCTTGTCTAAAATAAATATTCCCTTCAAAGTCAGTACCTATTGGTAGTCTTTGATCACCCATTGCCTCTATTTCTGGAATTGCCTCAGTAATCAAATAATGATGTTCCATTGGTTGAACTGGTAGATTTATTCCAGCAAGTTGACCGACTTCTCTTGCCCATAATCCTCCAGCGTTAATTACTATTTCAGCATTGATATTGCCTTTCTCGGTTATTACATCCCAAGTTCCATCTTCTTTTTGTTTTGTATCTTTAACCACAGTGTGGGTGAAATATTTTCCTCCATGAACTTTTGCTGCTTTTGCAAAAGCGTAAGTTACTCCCGATGGATCAACTTCTCCATCAATTGGATCCCACAATGCTAAAAGATATCTAGAGGGGTCAATTAAAGGGTGTTTTTTTTTAACTTCCTCAAGAGATATAAATTCCTGATCTAAGCCCATATATCTTGCTTTCGATCTCTCTCTTTTTAAGTAATCGGCCCAAACTTCATTTGATGCTAGATAAAATCCTCCACTAGGTTTGAAACCTACTGAATGACCAGATTCCTTCTCAATATCTTTATAAAGCCCAATTGTATAAGCCATCATTCTTGAAATATTTGGATCTGAGGAAATTACATGCACATTTCCTGCTGCATGCCAGGAAGAACCAGATGTAAGTTCATTTCTCTCAAGAAGAATGCAATCCTTAAGACCAAATTTAGATAAATGATAAAGAATTGAGCAGCCAACAACGCCACCACCAATGATAACTACTTTTGCGTGATTTTGCATTTTAGTATTTTATTTCTTTATTTACATCCTTCAATGACTTGTCTGTCCCATGGTGAAAGTGCTTACTCATATCTGGCATGTATTTCATCGCTATTGGTTTTTTACCAACAGCAACAGCCATTTCTCTCACATGATGAGCTTCAGCACCACAACAGATACCTATTAAATTAATTTTTTCTTTTAGACATTCTTTTGCAAATTCAGCCATTTCAAATCTGTTACAAAATAAATTGTCTAAAGCTACAGGAAAAGCATTTCCTCCCGGAATGCAATCACATCCATGGTCTGTTTGATTTAAAAATCCTGGTTCTTCCTCTGTTGTCCTATAAGGAACGGGTAATCCTGCAACATGGCATGAAACTTTTTTTCTAACTTCTTTTAAAAGTTTCATTGTCATTTTTGGACCTCTGTAACAATTTAAACCCACAACATCTGCTCCAAGATCCTCGACTATTTTACATGCGTCCTCAGCGGTATGACCATCTCTTGTTAAATCACCACGAGGTATTGCATAATTGGCAACTGCTATCAAACCTTCATCTTTAATTGCTTTTAAAGCTATTTTCATTTCATCTACCCAATTGATTGTTTCTGCAACTACAAAATCAACTCCTGCTTCTTTTGCCCAAAGCACTTGTTCCTCGTACATTCTTTGACATTCTTTAAAAGAATTTTTATCTTTTGGATCAAAAATATTTGTATTAGCTACATCGCCACAAACCATTAAGTCCAAATCTTTAAATTCATTTGCAGCATCCTTTGCTATTTGAAGAGCATTTTTTTGCATTGGTTCAAGTAAATGTTCTTTTCCTATAATTCTAAGTTTTTCTCTATGTCCATAATAAGTGAATGCTTGAACAACATCTGAGCCAGCTCTTATAAATTCTCTATGCAATTGTGTAACTACATCTGGATGCTCTAATACTACTTCAGGTACAAAAGGTCCGGCAGAAAGGTATCCTCTTCTTTCCATTGCAAATAAATATCCTTCTGCAAAGATAACTGGACCAGCATCTAATCTTGATATTAAATCTTTTTTCATTTTCCTCCCTTTGTTTTATTTTTTTAAATTTGAGGAAAAAATTTTAATAGCTGTCTCTTATTATTGATTGTTGAAAAACTGTTTTACAATTCAGATTGAAAAAAAATCCTAAAAAAAAATTTTTACTAATTAATTTCATTATCAATAATATTATTTAAAAAAATCAATGTGATAAAGACATTTTTACTACAACTTTTAGTTGAAAGAAGTTTGCAATTTGATTGTGTATATGATCTCATTTAGAATAATTAATTAATTAGGAGAGTAAAATGAATATTAAAAAAGTACTTCTCACAATCGCTGTTATTTTCGGAGTGTCAAGTTTTGGAAATGTTGCAAATGCGAAATGTGGGGACATAACTGTCGCTAACATGAACTGGGCTTCAGCAAACTTTATGGCTGAAGTTGATAAAATCATATTAGAAGAGGGATATGGATGTAACGTGGAATTAGTGCCAGGTGCAACTATGCCAACATTCACATCTATGCAAGAAAAAGGTGAGCCAGATGTTGCTCCAGAATTTTGGGCTAACGCTGCTATCATCGCTTTGAATAAAGCTGTTGACGAAGGAAAAATGCACTCACTTAATAAAGCGCCAATTACTGGTTTGGGTGAAGGATGGTGGGTATTACCTCACACACTTAAAAAACATCCAGAGCTAACAACTGCTGAAGCAATTTTAGCAAGACCAGATCTGTTTCCTCATCCAGAAGATCCATCAAAAGGTGGTTTTCATATTTGTCCTCCAGGTTGGAACTGTGAGCTAAGTAATAGAAATCTTTACAAAGCTTTTGACATGGAAGCAAAAGGTTGGGCTATTGTTGAAACAGGTTCTGCTGCAGGATTAGATGGTTCAATTGCTAAAGCTGCAGAGCGAGGTGAAAACTGGTTTGGTTACTATTGGTCACCAACAGCTATCATTGGTAAATATGATATGAGAGCTGTAGATATGGGAGCCTGGGGTGGAAAAGATAACTGGGATAAATGTATAGTTTTACCAGAACAAGAATGTGGAGACCCTAAAGCAACTTCATGGACAAAATCTGAAGTTTACACAATCGTAACTGACAATTTCAAAAATACAGCTGGAAGTGCTGGTATGGAATACTTTAAGAAGAGAACATACCCAGGTCCAGTTATGAACGGTATGTTAGTTTGGATGGGTGAAAACCAAGCAGAAGGTGCTGATGCTGCAATTGAATTCTTAAAAACACAAGAAGATGTGTGGACTAAGTGGGTTTCAAGTTCAGCTGCTAAAAAAATAAAAAAAGCACTTTAATTTAATTAAATTTTGAACCCGTTGAAAAACGGGTTCAAATCCAATAAAACATCATCATGGATTTCTTTAGCAAAATTCCAGTAATGGATAGAACCGCATTACGAGAGTTAAAGAAAGGGATAGATTTAAGTTTTAAAGATTTTTCAAGAGCATATGGAGACGGCATAGAATCTTTTTTTGATCCATTACTTTATTTTTTAATTTGGTTAGAAAAATTATTAGTTAATAGTCCTTGGCCAATTGTAATTGGTGTTTTTGCTTTATTGGCATGGTTTGGATCTAGAAGTATCAAACTTGTAATTGGTACAGTAGTTTGTTTTATTGTAATTGGGTATTTTGGCATGTGGAAGAATTGTATGGCTACAGTAGCTATAATATCAGTTTCCACGCTTGTATGTATAGTTGTAGGAATTCCTATTGGAGTGCTTATGTCTAAGTCAAGTAGAGCTGAGAAAGCTGTATTGCCAGTTCTAGATATGATGCAAACGATTCCGAGTTTTGTATATTTAATTCCAATAATAATGTTGCTTGGAATTGGTAAAGTGCCAGGTCTATTGGCTGTATGTATTTATGCTCTACCTCCAATTGTAAGATTAACCAATCTTGGTATCAGAGAGGTTGATAAAGAAACTTTAGAAGCTAGTGAGGCATTTGGTGCAACTCCATTACAGAAATTGAAATCTGTTCAGATACCCCTATCACTTCCAACAATTTTCGCAGGTGTAAATCAAACGATCATGATGGCTTTGGCTATGGTTGTGATAGCATCAATGATTGGGGTTAAAGGTCTAGGGGTCCCTATTTTACAGGCTATTTCAAACCAGTATTTGGCTCTTGGAATGATGAATGGTTTAGCAATTGTTGCTCTAGCAATTATTTTCGACAGAGTTACACAGCAGTACGGGAAGCGGATCCAAAAACACAGAGGTCAAAAAAAATAATAAGCCCAGTTTGGATATCGATTTTTCTAGACTCATATTTCAAAATAAATAAAGATCCAAAAAATAATGAAATTTTCTTTAGAAATTGGACCACAATCTACTCTTGAAAACTTGCCACCAGTTAAAGATGTTTACATAACTATGTTGCCAGGAGGTGACTATAAAGAAACTGCCGCAAAGTCAGGAGAGCTAGTTGAAAAAGGTTTTAATCCTGTTCCACATTTTCCAGCAAGATCAATCAATGATGATAATGAATTAAAAGATTATGTAACAAGATGCAAGGATTTAGGAGTTAAACAAGCTTTAGTGATCGGTGGAGGTAGAGAGCCAATAGGAAAATTTGATAGCTCATATCAAATGCTGGAAACAGGATTTTTTGATGGAATTAAAATAGGAATAGCGGGACATCCTGAGGGTAGTCCTGATATATCCGATACAGATTTAGAAAAAGCAATGATAGATAAGAAGCCTTATGCTGATTATATAGTCACCCAATGGTTATTAGATAGTCAGCCTATTATTGATTTCATTTCTAAACAATCAGTACCAGTACATGTAGGAATTACTGGGCCAATGAAAATATCTAGCTTAATAAAATTTGCTAATATTGTAGGGGCAAAAAATTCCATAAACTTTCTTAAATCTAATTTTAGTAAGGCGTTAGATTTATTAAAACCTAAAGACCCTAATGATTTAATTGGGAAAGTTAAATCGCATACTGATTATTTTCACATTTATACATTCGGCGGCTTGAAGGAAACAAACAAGTGGTTGAAGGAGAATAACTATGTCTAATGAGTTTGACTATAGTAAAGTAAGACACGTAACATCGGTAGATCAGTCTGATAGAAACGTACCTTACAATTTAAGACAAAGCGGTCCAACAAAAGTTGAAATGCTAATTTCAACAAGGGTAAGAAAATCACCATACTGGCACTTATCAATGAAAGCTGGATGTTGGAGAGCAACAGTTTACAATCGAATATACCATCCAAGAGGATATGTTAAACCTGAAGATGGTGGTGCGATGGTAGAGTACGATGCAATTGTTAATCACGTTACAATGTGGAACGTTGCAGTTGAAAGACAAATAAGAGTAAAGGGTCCTGATGCAGAAAAATTTGTGGACTATGTAATCACTAGAGATGCAACTAAAATTTCACCTATGAGAGCAAGATATGTAATTCTTTGTAATGCATACGGTGGAGTATTAAATGATCCAATTCTACTTAGGATTTCTAAAGATGAGTTTTGGTTTAGTTTGTCTGATAGTGATATTGGTCTTTACCTTCAGGGAGTAAATGCGGATGAAAGATTTAATGTAAACATTGATGAAATTGATGTGAGCCCTGTTCAAATACAAGGTCCTAAATCAAAAGCATTAATGAAAGATTTATGTGGCGATCACGTAGATTTTGACAACATGCCTTTTTATGGTCTTGCAGAAGCTAAAGTTGGTGGAAGAAGTGTAGTAATATCTCAATCTGGATTTTCAGGAGAAGCTGGATATGAAATATACTTAAGAGAGTCTACTTTATATGCTGAAGACATGTGGAATGCTGTTCTAGAAGCGGGTAAGAAACATAGTTTGATGGTCATTGCTCCAGCGCACCATAGAAGAATTCAAGCAGGAATTCTTTCTTGGGGCCAAGACATGGACAACCAACATAATCCATTTCAATGTAACTTGGGTTATCAAGTTTCTTTATCAGGAAAAGGTGAATGGGATAAAAAAGGAGATTATGTAGGTAAAAAAGCTTTGGAAAAAATGAAAGCTGATCTTAAAGCAGGTCACAAACCTTATAAACTTCAATTAGTTGGATTGGAACTTGGAGGAAAACCAATTGAAGAATATGCTCCAGATTTTTGGTTAGTTTCTGGTGAAAACGGTGGAGAGCCAATAGGTTTTATTACATCTCCATGGTATCACCCAGAAAAGAAACAAAATATTGCAATGGGCTATGTTCCTTTTGACGGAACGTTAAATGCAAATGGCTTCCCTAAAGGTAAAGTTGGCTCAAAATACAAAGTGCATTTGCCTGAAAAATACTCTGATACTCCAGGACAACCTGTCGATGCAGTTGTGGTGGATATTCCATTTAAAGAGTCTTACAACGCAAATACTAGAGAAGTTGTAAAAGGATAAAATTTATTTTAGGGGGAATTTTTAAATTCCCCCTGAATTATGGCTAAAACTTTCTTAATTGTTATTTGCATATTTATAGCCATTGGATTAATACTTTTTCCATTAATAGTTTCTTATAAAGCACAAAAAAAAGATCAAAAAAAATAATGTTTGCTCAATTTTTAGATATAGTTTTCAGATCATTAAAATTAGATAGAAATTTATATAAGGATCAAAGATATTTTGGTGAAGCTGCAATTTATTTTGCAGGTTTAATTATGATCTTAGATGGTGTTGCTGGGGCTTTTGCAGCAAATACAATCGTTAAAACTTCAATTGGAATCTCAGGGCTTACTGCTATTTTAACTTGGTTAGTATGGTCGATATTCATTTACGTTATAGGAGTTAAAATTTTTTCAGATAAAGAGAGCAAAATACCTTTTAAGAAAGTTTTAATTGCTGTTGGATATGCTCATGCGCCAGGTTTACTTAGATTTTTTGCAGTCACGCCTGATCTTGTTATTTCAATTATATTTTTAACTCAGTTTTGGATTTTTGCTTCTTTAATAATATCAACAAAACAAATATTAAATATCAAATCTAGTTTTAAAGCTTTTGGAATCATATTTTTGTCTTTTTTAATTATTGCATTCTTGTCAGTTTCATTCGTAATGAGCAGAATGAACGCTCTTCCGATAAGCAATATAAGCTAAATTGGAAAAATAGTCTTTGAAGTTCTACAAGATTTACAGACTTTAAATCCAGTTAATATCAAATTTTGAGAAACGCTTTCATCTTCTTTTTTACACTCGTCACATTTATTATTGAAATCTCTTAAGTCTTCCTCTTTAATGTTTTCAAAAGGATCTTTCTTAGTCATTATCTGTTAAACCTGCTCCTGCTGCAGATTGCTTTAATTCATCCGTTTCTTCAACGAAAGTATCTTCTGACAATTTATAAAGTTCAGACCATTCTTCTTCACTGAATAAATTATTATTTTCCATAAACTTTAGTTCGGTTTTTTCACCTTTCTCAACAATGTCACCACTTAAATAATTCGAGTAAACTGCTTGATTGAAGTTGAATAGAAATTCTTTGTTATCTATTTTCAAAAATATTCTTTTACCTATAATTTCAGATGTACGGCTTACAAATGGAATAAATAGTAAAGGAAAACCAAGGTTGTTAATTTGAATATTATTTGCATCTTTTAAGTGGATTGATTGGTCAAAAAAATTTAATCCCATTGTAATTGGGCAATATAAACTTTTTGAATTATTAATAGTTGAAATAGTAGAAATTTTTTCAAAATCTTGATTTCTTAAAACTTTGAAATATTGATTAATATTTTTAAATCCAGGAAGTCCAAACATTTCTAGCAAACGAATATTTTTTCCAACTTCCTCCGCTACACCCCAAGAAAATCCTATTCCTCGCGTAGCTCTTTTAACTGCTGTTTCTATTTCGCTAAAACTTCTCATGAATTTAATGAGTTATATACCCAGTGACTATCAAATGATTTCAATTCATTTGGTAATGGCGCACCTTGGAACATACAAATTCTGAGCCATTTATCTGAGCGTGGGTCGAACTTTAGTGCTCCAAAGAATGATAATTTTAGTCTTAACATATCAATAGGCATCAAATTTGAACCTATGGTGTTATCTTGAATTTCTGCGTAAGGAAATTTTTCCGTAATAAATGCCCTTCTGACTACATGACGATATTCATTATGATCCATTAAAAATTTGCCAATAGTTAAACTATTTTTTGATATAAATAAGATTTCATATAATTTTTTTATATCCCTTGCTATAGCAAGCGGTTGTTCTAAATCTGATCCGTGATCTTTATATCTATCAGCTAATCTAGGCTCCTCTTTATTTTTAGAAATAAACCAAAAATTTTGATTATTCTCATTTTTTGAAAAATCAATTTTTAGAATATCTGGGTAATTTTTTTCAATAATACTCCTTAATTCCTCAACAGTTCTGTCTATTGGAATATTAAAACTTAACTCTTCATCAGCACTCATGTTTTTTAATAGTGGATTAACAATATTGTCATAGGGTTCCATCATCATAGATACAATATATTCAATACATTCATCATTTAAATTATCCTCAATCCATGTGTAAATTTCATTAAACAAGAAAGGTTTATTTTCTAATGAACCCATATTTAAAAAATCTATAAATTTTTCTAGGTCATTTAATAGACTTTTAATTTTATTATTTTGATATTCACTTTCTGTGTGCCAGCTAGTTACATTTTTAAGAGATTTAATTAAACAATCTTTAAAAATATTAAAATCTTTATTTGAAACCTTTTCTATTTGTCTTATTTTTTTTAAAGCAGTTTCTCTTGCAAAGATCCAATTATTCAAAAGTTCTGGGTGATTTACAATAAATGGAGCCATGCCTAACCCTGTTGAATTGCCAATGCCTAGATTTCTGCAAATATTTGGGTCTAATTGAACTGCTAAGCCTGGATTTTTATTTTTTGCAATATGATTAACTTGATCAAAAGTAAATTGCCTTACTAAATAAACCAGCATCATTTCCAATCTAAATGGACCTAAAATTTCATCACGGTTTTTTATTCTAAATCTGTCTGCTAAACCAAATTTTCCTGATCCATAAACTGCAGTGGTTCTATATAAATAACCAACTTTAGATAAATTATTCACATCAGGTTGTTGACCATTTGACAAACAATCTACAACATAATTAAAAAGTCTTAATGATTTATTAGCCCTTGAAAGTGTTAATTCTTTGTAAGATAATCTTCCAACTTCCTGTTTTGGAACTTCATTAGCTAATCGATCTATATCCTGATCTGTAGGTATACCATCGTGCAATGTAAATGCAGCATCCCACTTTGTGGCAATTACCCTATCTGATCTTTCCTCATCTTTAATTTCATTTGCAAAACAAATTAAGGAGTAAGTTCTATTATTTTTTGAAAAAGAATATACTGCTCTTCCATATCCGTTTTGGTTTAGATTAAATAAATCTCTTCTATATTCCCAATCTTTAAATTCATTTAAAAAAGATCGTAAGAATGAAAGTTTTGATTGATGAAATGATCCAAGTTTGGATAATTTCATTAAAATTTTTGGGTCTCTTAAACTTACTTCCATTAGTTAATATTTTTATAAAAATTGAACCAATTATTTCCTAAAATATTATTAATTTCTTCGTCATTAAATCCAATTTTATTTAAACCTTTTTCAATATTATTAAAACCTCTAGCATCTATAAACCAATCTGGTTGATCTGGGAAACCAGGTTTATCTTTGCTCCCTTCACCATAATTTTTTGCCTTAGCCCAAGTTCCATTTCTCATCCATTCGACTATGCTGTCTGGCTGATTTAGACATAAATCAGATCCTATGCCTACATTCTTTGATCCCATTATATCAACTGTTCTAGCCACCATCTCACAAAAGCTATCGAGTTTACAATTAGTACTATCTTTTAAATGATGCGCATACAAAGATAGTCCAAGAATACCCCCACTCTCTGCCAGTTTCTTTAAAACTGTATTAGATTTATTTCTTTTTGCTTCATGCCAAAAAGAAGGATTAGCATGTGTTATCGCTATTGGTTTTTCACTTAAATCAATTGCATCAAGTGTACTTTGCTCAGCAGAATGTGACATATCAATAACTATCCCTACTCTATTCATTTCTTTGATTACTTCTCTTCCAAAGTTTGTAACCCCACTATCATTTTTTTCGTAACAACCAGTGGCCAGCAATGATTGGTTATTGTATGTAAGTTGCATAAATCTACATCCAAATTGATGAACTTTTTCAACTAAATTAATGTCATCTTCTATTGGTGAGCAATTTTGAAAACCAAAAAATACTGCTGTTTTATTTTCTTTTTGAGCTTTAGTTATATCTTCATATGACTTTCCTAAAAATATTAAGTCATTATTTTTATTAAATAACTCATCCCATTCTTTAACTCGATTTAAAAATTCGTCGTAGTCTTCATGGTAAACTACTGTAACATGAATAGCATCTAATCCTGCCTCTCTATTAATTTCAAATATTTCTCTAGACCAATTGCAGTATTGTAAATTGTCAATTCGATAATTCATATGAGTTGATTAAACTTATTACAGTATTTAAACGCTTGTTGATATGTAAATTGAAGACACACATAAATCTATTGAAATTTTGGGGTATTTTGTAATAAATGTAAAAAGTTAAGCAATATAATCTTTAAATGAAAAACAGAAAAAATAACCAGAAAGTTGCTATTGTTATGGGTAGTCAATCAGACTATTCAACTATGCAATTTTGTGAAAAAGTTCTAAAAGTTTTAAAAATAAAATTTGAAACCAAAATTGTATCTGCTCATAGAACACCCGATAGAATGTACCAATTTGCAAGAATGGCAGAAAAAAATGGAATTTCTGTAATTGTTGCAGGAGCTGGTGGATCTGCTCATTTACCTGGAATGATAGCTGCGTTGACAAGCATACCAGTAATTGGAGTACCAATAGAAAGTAAAAAACTTAAAGGTTTGGATAGCTTGTTGTCAATTGCTCAAATGCCCAAAGGTATTCCGGTTGGAACTGTAGCAATTGGTAAAGATGGTGCTATTAATGCTGGTCTATTTGCAGCTTCAATTCTTGCTAGCTCAAATATTCAAATAAAAAAAAATCTTAATAATTGGCGCACAAAGCAATCGAAGTCTGTAACGAAAAAACCTAAATAAATGTCAGATATTACTTTAGGTATAATAGGCGGAGGTCAACTCGGATCCTTATTATCTGTAGCTGCAAATAAATTAAATATTAATACTGTAATCTTTAGTGATGATAAAAATTCTCCAGCAAAAAATTTTACAAAAAATTTTATTTCTGGAAATTATGATGATGAAAAATTGATTAAAGAGTTTTTAAGTAAAGTAAATGTGATTACTTATGAGTTTGAAAATATTCCTTACAAAATATTGAAGAAGTTAAATGAAATTAAACCAGTATTACCAAAACCAGAAATAAATAAATTAATTCAAAATAGATATACTGAAAAAGATTTTCTTAACAAAAATAACATTAGAACAACAAGATATTCTCTAATAAAAGACGAAGATGATATTAAAATAAATGACGGATTAATTCCTGGTTTATTAAAAACTTGTACTTTAGGTTATGATGGAAAAGGACAATTTAAAATTGATAAAAAAGAAAATATTAGTTCTGAAATTGATTTTACTAAGGAATATATTCTAGAAAAATTTGTAAAACTAAAAAAAGAGATTTCTGTAATTATCACACGATTTGGTCATCAAAGATATGAAATTTATGAACCAATTGAAAATTTACATGAGGATCAAATTTTAAAACATTCAAAAATTCCTGCTCAAATATCAGAAAAAATTAAAAATCAGGCAACCAATTGGGCAACTATAATTGCTGAAGAGCTCGATTATGTTGGAACGCTATGTGTTGAATATTTTATTGATAATAAAGATAATTTATATGCAAATGAAATAGCTCCAAGAGTTCATAACTCAGGTCATCTAACAATAAATTCTCATAATGTAAGTCAATTTGAAAACCACATTAGAGCTGTATGTGGACTTGAAAAAGTTGAAACAAAAAAAATATATAATGCTAGAATGCTCAATCTAATTGGAAATGATATTGAAGACTATCGTGTGAAAAGTTTCAAAGATAATGAGTTTTTTTTTGATTACCAAAAAACTGAAATAAGAGAAAAAAGAAAGATGGGTCATTTCACAATTATTGAAAAAGAGAATTAAATTTTTTGGATTAAAGATAGACTATTATTAGTAGGTTTGTTCACTTCTTTTGAGACTTCATAAAAATTTAAAGTTGGTTTTCTACATTCATTTAAAATGTTTGAACCAGAAAGTTCTAAATTTAAATATTTGTTCACATCATTCTCATTTAAGATAACAGGTTGTCTATGATGAATTTCACTAATATTACTTGATGCTTGTTCTGTTATTAAGCAGAATTGTTTATTCTCAAATATAGCTGCGAAATATATAAGTTTTTTGTCTACTCTTTGAAAATAAAAGGGAGTTTTAATTTTATCTTCTCTTTTCCATTCATAAAATCCATCCGCAATAGCAATACATCTTGAGACTTTTATTAATTTTTTAAAAGAGATTTTTTCATCAATTGTTTCAAGTCTTGCATTAGTTAGTGGTTTAAAATCCTTCTTTTTTGACCAAGAAGGGATTATTCCCCATGTCAAATTCTCAAGTGTATTTCCATTAATATATTTTTTTATAACTGGAAGTTTTTGATAAGGATGAGCATTATAATTTTCATTATCTTCAACTTGAATTGCAGATTTAACTATTTTCTTTGTTTTTGAAACAGGATTAGTAATTACATATCTACCACACATAATAATTTGTTCTTGGCTTAATTTGTATTTAGATTATATGTTCATCGAAATAATGAAATCAATAGAAAATAACTTTGATGATCCAAAAGTAAATGAGCTTCTTAATAAGCATTTTATTGAATTAAGATCAGTATCTCCAGAGGGAAGTTCTCATGTATTAGACATTCCAGGTCTTAAAGATCCAAGTATTAGATTCTGGAGTTTGTGGGAAGAGGAAGAGTTAATTGGATGTGGTGCATTAAAAACATTGGAACCTAATCATGGAGAATTTAAATCAATTAGAGTAGCTGACAAATTTAGAAAGCAAAAAATAGGACAAAAAATTGTATCACACTTAATTGACCGTTCTAAACAGCTTGGATTTAAAAAATTAAGTGTAGAGACAGGGTCTGGAGAATTTTTTGCACCTGCGAGAAAATTATTTACGAGTTTTGGATTTGAAATTTGTAAACCCTTTGCTCATTACAAAGAAGATATAAATTCCTGTTATTATTCTTTAAATTTATAAATAAGTATTTTGAAAAAAGATTTAACATTACCGCATGTGCTTTATGTTGCAAAATTTATATATTTAAAAATTTATGAAATTAAAAATAAAAATAAGGATTTAAGCAACATAGATGCGTTTGAAATATTTATAGGTACAAAGGATTTTGACGAAATTAGTTCAGGTAAATTTCATGAAGATTGGTTTAATAGTTTAATTGATAATAACTTCACTGATAAATCTACAGGTAAAAAAATTAATAGCGAGACAATGAAATTGCTTGAAATCCAAAAAAAATCAATGATTAGAGAATTACTTAAAATTCCTAAACTTTATTATGCTAAAAGTCATTTTCCTTTAGAGCTTTCGCAGCGAGCTTTTAATCATCTTTGGCGTGTGTGTGAAAGTTACGAGCTTTGGTGCAAAGAAACCAAACAAGATGATTTGATTTTATTAAATCTTTCCTCTTAATTAATTTTTTTTTTCTTATAAATTAGTTAAAATATATTTATGAGATCCAAGTTCTACGTATTTGTTGACAAAACACTTTTTGATCTAGGTAGACAATTTAAATGGAGTTATTTGCCTCCATTGATGATTTATGTTGCTGCTGGAATATCAGGTTTAACAGGAATAGTTGGTACTTTTTTTGTTAAAGATTATTTAAATCTTTCTGCTGCTTTTTTAGCTGGTCTTGGTTTTTGGGCAGGTATCCCTTGGGCTCTTAAAATGCCACTTGGTCATTTAGTTGATTTAATTTGGAATAAGAAAAACTATATGGTTTTTGTTGGTGCTTCTCTTATCTCCCTTAGCTTATTAATTATGTACGGATTAATTATTCATACTGAGTGGATGTCAACAATTTTGACTGTTGAGACATGGTTTGTAATCAGCGTTTTATTATCTCCAATTGGATACGTAGTTCAAGATGTAGTTGCTGATGCAATGACTGTAGAGGCTGTTCCTCTAGTTGATGATGATGGGGAAAATTTTAGCAGAGATGAAATAAAATTAATGCATACAACTATGCAAACTCTAGGTAGATTTGCAATAATAGGTGGTACAGTTTTAGTTGCTTTAGCTAATGTAATTCTTTTTAAAGGTGTTGACAACTTAGAACAAACAGAAAAAATTTCTTTGTATGGCTCTATATATATTTATGCTCTTATAATACCAATCGTATCAGTAATGGGTATATTTTTGGCTTCATTTCTTAAAAGCCAGAAAAGAAAAAAATTAATTCAAAAAGGATTTTCAGGTTTAGAAGCAGAGATACCAAAAGAAAAAACAGAGATAAATTGGTGGATATTAGGTGGAAGTTTATTATTTGTTATTTTTACTCTAAGTGTTGGTTCTTTTAGACTGCCATTTGCTCAAGAGATAGTCTTCCTAGGTTCTATGATAATAATTTTATTCTTAATGAATAAATTAATAAAAGAACTTCCAAAAGATTTAAGATTAACTGTGGTTGGAACGGCTATAATAATATTTATATTTCGTGCTATGCCTGGTCCCGGACCTGGATTATCATGGTTTGAGATAGATGTACTTGAATTTAATGAACAGTTTTTTTCAGTTTTATCACTAATAGCATCTGTTCTTACTTTGGTTGGTATAATTGTATTAAGGCCATTTATGGCAAATAATTCTATAGCCAAAATAATAATAATTTTATCAATTGCTGGTGCAGTATTATTTTTACCAAGTGTTGGGATGTATTACGGTTTTCATAACTGGACATCATCAATAACTAATGGTGTTGTTGATGCAAAATTTATAGCAATATTTAATACTGCGCTCGAATCGCCTTTGGGACAAGTTTCAATGATACCATTGCTAGCATGGATCGCTAAAAATGCACCTGCTCATTTAAAAGCAACTTTCTTTGCTGTGTTTGCATCTTTTACAAACTTAGCGCTATCTGCAAGTTCATTAGGAACAAAATATTTAAATGAAATATTCACGATCACCCGTGAAGTTAAAGATAAAGTTTCAAATGCTATTTTAACAACGGCAGATTATTCAGAACTAGGTTTGTTGCTAATCACAGTGACACTCTTAACTTTACTAATTCCAGTAATATTTGTTAATATTATACAAAAAACAAAATTTAAAACCGACGAATGATATTTAAACAATTTTTTGATAATTCCTCATCAACTTATACATACCTCATTAGTTCTGGGAAAGGTAGAGAGGCATTAATTATTGACCCAGTATTAGAGAATGTTGAAACATATATTAGCTATTTAAAAGAATTAGATCTCAAACTTGTAAAGGTGATAGATACACATATTCATGCGGATCATATTTCAGGCATGGCTGAATTAAGAGATAAAACAAATTGTGTAACTATAATGGGTGATAAAGCACCAGCTAATGTTGTTGCCATGAAAGTTGCTGACAATGAGAATATCAAGATTGAAAATATAAATATTAAAGCACTGTTTACACCAGGTCACACCTCCGAAAGCTTTTGTTTTTTGATGAATGATAGAGTTTTTACTGGAGATACTTTATTAATTAAAGGGACAGGCAGAACAGATTTTCAAAATGGAGATGCAAGAGATGCCTATAATTCTATTTTCAATGTTCTATTAAAACTACCTGAGGACACAAAAGTATATCCTGCACATGATTATAAAGGAGAAACTGTAAGTACTATCGGTGAAGAAAAAAAATTAAATCCTCGTTTGCAAGTCAAATCTGTGGATGAATATGTAAATATTATGAGTAATTTAAATTTACCAAACCCAAAAATGATGGATATTGCAGTTCCTGGAAATCTCAGTTTAGGTATCAGTTTAGAAAAACAGAAATTAAGTAACGGTTTAGAAAAAAATGATTTTTTAAAGAAGATAAAAGATCAAAACAGTTTGCTGATTGATTTAAGAGAAAAACAAGAAATTGAAAAAGATGGAAAAATTGAAGGAGGGCTTGAAATTCCTTTTACTGAAATTAACGAATACATAAAAAATAATAAACAAGATCTTTTGAATAAAAATTTATTATTTTATTGTAGAGTTGGTCATAGATCAGCACTAGCTGTTCAAATTTCGAAAAATTATAATCTTAAAAATAGTCATCATTTAATTGGTGGAATGAAAAACTTAAATTTGTAAAATTTTTTTAAACTGACTTAAAGCCAAATTCTAAACAAGCATCAGTCAGTGAATGATGCAAAGACTCTCCAAAACTTCTTAAAGCTAGAACTCTAATAACCTGAGGATTATCAGATATAAAATCTAATGTTATAGTTATTGCGTGGAAAACTGAATTAGAACAGTCCCCCTCTCCTAATTCATTAATGTTTAATGGGGATCCTTTTTTAATTACCTCTCTTGCAAGATTGCCTTCTACCTCAATTATAGTTCTTGAATGAGAAAGATCAGTAATTGCAAAATCTTTATCAGTAAAATCATTTTTAAAGGTATCAAAAATATTTTTTTTATCTGATATAACTAGCCAATTATCTGGTCCCATCCACAATATTCTTGTACTAGAGTTATGTTTTACTTTTAATGGATCAGGTAATCTTAAACCATCTAAGTTCATTTTTGAAACATCAACTGTAGAATTTTTATACTTAACAATTTGATAAATTATTAAATTTTTAACTTCTTTTAATTTAAGCAACTCATTTTCATTTTTATTTTCATAATCACCAAATGTTCCATGTTTATGAATATTTTGTAATGATGAAATGTATGTCATGATCGAACTCTTTTTCCTTCTGGATCAACATAATGAGATGAAATTATTTCAACCTCTATTGAAGTATTTTTAAGAGGCGAAACTGCAAATAATTTTTTTCCAATCATATTCTTTCCATCATTTACGATTGCAAGAGAAAATGGATTATTATTTTCTACACTCCAGCAAGATGATGAGACATGGCCTAGTTTAGGATTTGGAAGTTTTGCCTTTTCGTTTTCAACTAAATGGGATCCCTCTGGTATACTGGACTTTCTATCTGTTGGCACTAATCCAACTATTTTTTGCCTATTTTCTAATACGAATGCCTCTTTACCTAAAGAATTTTTTCCAATGAAATCTTTTTTCTTTGAAACTAATCCATCTAATGAAACGTCTTGTGGAATTGTTCTTCCATCTAATTCTGGGCCGGCAACGTGTCCCATTTCAATTCTTAAAGTTGATAGGGCTTCAGTTCCATATGGTTGATTGTTAAATTCTTGACCAATTTCCATCATTTTTTCCCACATGAACAAACCATAATTTGACTCAACATTAACCTCGTAAGCAAGCTCGCCCGAAAATGAAATTCTAAAAATTCTTGCTGGCACACCAAATAAATTACTTTCGATATAACCCATAAAAGGTAAAGCTTCATTAGAAACATCTAAATCTGGAAATAATTTGGATAACATGTCTCTTGATTTAGGACCAGCTATTGCTGCGCCTGCCCATTGTTCTGTTGTAGATACAACATTTACATTCAATTCTGGCCATACAATTTGAAGATAATATTCGAGATGAGATAATACATTTGCAGCTTGTGCTGTTGTCGTAGTCATATGATAATGATTTTCAGAAATCCTTGTTGTAGTACCATCGTCCATTATCATGCCATCTTCTCTCAACATCACTCCATATCTTGCCTTACCAACTGGGAGTTTTAACCAAGCATTTGTGTACACTCTATTTAAAAATTCAGCTGCATCTGAGCCTTTAATATCTATTTTACCAAGTGTAGTTACATCACATATTCCAACATTCTCTCTTACATTTTTGGCTTCACGTTTTGAAGCCTCTAACAAAGTTTCATTTCCTTGTTTGTAATATCTAGGTCTTTTCCATGCACCTGCATCAACAAACACTGCATTATTTTTTTCATGCCACTCGTGCATTGGTGTTTTTCTAGTTGGCATAAATTCCATACCCACTTCTCTTCCAACAATTGTACCAATAGTAATTGGAGTAAATGGTGGTCTAAAAGTTGTGTGCCCTACTTCAGGTACAATTTTATTTTCGATATTAGAGACCATTTGAAGACCATTAAGATTACTTGTTCTTCCTTGATCGGTGGCCATGCCTAATGTTGTATACCTCTTTACGTGCTCGATGGATCTATAACCTTCTCTTAAAGCTATCTCTATATCAGAAACTGCAACATCATTTTGAAAATCTACAAATCTTTTTGGATTTTCATTTTTAGGTAGAGGCATACACCAAAATTTATCATGCATACTGTATTTAGTTTCGGTTACTGTAGGTATTTTGTTCTCATTATTTTTATCAGTTATTTTGCTAGATAATTCTGAACCAGTTTTAAACCCACTTTCAATAGTTTCTTGAAGTGTAAAACTTCCATTTGCAGCACCTATTGTTTTTTCATTTTGTTTAGATTTATCTGGAATAAAAGCATCTATTTTTTCATCAAATTTTAATTTATTTCCAGATTGCGATGCCAAATGAACAGTTGGCGTCCAAAAACCTGAAACACATATACAATCACAATTAATTGTTTCGGTACTTTCAAAAGATTTTTTATCTTTAGTCAATTTACCTATTTTTGCTGATTTTACTTTTTTGTATCCATTTGCAACAATTACACCGTAAGAAAATTTTATTTGAATACCTTTATTTTTTGCTTCTTGTACAACCTCGGAGTCGTGCTCTTCTCTTGTATCTAATATTATTGGTTCAACGTTATTTTTCTTAAATTCAAAAGCAGTTTCATAAGCACTATCGTTATTGGTAAATATAATTGGTTTTCTTCCAACTAAAACGCCATATACTTTCATATATTCTTTAGCTGCTGATGATAAGACTACGCCAGGTGTATCATTGTTACCAAAAACAATTGGTCGTTCTATTGATCCTGTTGATAAAATAGTCTCTTTAGCTCTTATATACCAAAGTCTTTGTCTTGGAGTATATTTTGATTTATTTGATAAGTGGTCGCCTACTCTTTCAAACATAACCATCATATTATGATCGTAATAACCAAATACTTGTGATCTATTTTTTAATGTCACGTTTGGCATTGTTTTTAGCTCAGATATGATTTTTTCAGACCAGTCTTTTCCAGACATATTATCTATACTAACGTCATCGGTTAATAGAGTTCCACCATATCTTGGTTTATCTTCAGCAAGAATTACTTTTGCTCCATTTTTTGCTGCAGCATAAGCACTTGCTAACCCTGAAGGTCCTGAGCCAGTTACTAATAGATCACAATATTCAAATTTATGTTCATATCGTTCTTTATCTTTTTCTAAAGAAGCAACACCTAATCCAGCTGCTTTACGAATAAATGGTTCATAAACTTTATACCAAAAACTTTTTGGCCACATAAATGTTTTATAATAAAACCCTGCTGGGAAAAATCTTTTTAGAAAATTGTTTATCGCTCCAATGTCAAATTCAACTGATGGCCAACAATTTTGGCTAGTTGCCGACAATCCCTCTACAAGTTCTATTTCGGTTGCATTTATGTTTGGTTCTGAATGTCCATTGATTGTAACTTGAAGTTTGGCATTTGGTTCATCAACTCCTGCTCCAATAAAACCTCTTGGTCTATGATATTTAAAACTTCTTCCTACTAAGTGAACTCCATTTGCTAGTAATGCTGAAGCAAGAGTATCTCCCTCATAACCTTGATATGATTTTCCATTAAAGTTAAATGTAATTACCTTGTCTCTGTTTATAAGCCCGACATTATTTAATCTATGAGATTGTTTCATTTAATTTCTTCACTCATTTTAGCTGTTTTAAATATTTCATGTGTTGCTGTATCTCTTTGAACTTTAAACCATTGTCTGCATCCTGAGATATGATGCCAAAGTTCAATATGTTTTCCTCTTGGACTTTTTCTCATATAAACAAAATTATCCCATTCCTCTTTCGAAACTTCTTTGTTTAATTCTGGTCTCTTAACTGTTGCGTCTCCACCATAAGCAAATTCTTTTTGCGCTCTTAATCCACAGAATGGACAATTAATGTGTAGCATAAATTATGAGATCCAAGTTTTAGTGCCTAAGCCTTTTTCGTCTAAAAGATATCCATTAGAAAATCTATTTAATGTTAGATCAGCATTTAATTCATGAAGTCTATCTTGGGCAATAGTATGGGCAAAAGTCCATCCTGAAACAGGAGTTGATTTAAAACCACCATAACACCATCCACAATTTAAATATAATCCCTCGATATGTGTTTTGTCTATTATTGGTGAACCATCCATAGACATATCCATTATACCGCCCCATGTTCTAAGCATTTTAAGTCTACTTAGGAACGGAAATAACGCCAACCCACCAGTTAAAACATGCTGAATAGTTGGCAGATTACCTCTTTGAGCATAACTATTATAACCATCAAGGTCTCCTCCCATAACCATTTCGCCTTTATCAGATTGACTTATGTAAAAATGTCCAGCTCCAAATGTAACAACTCCATCTAATACAGGTTTAACTGGTTCAGAAACACATGCTTGTAGTAAATGTGTTTCAATTGGCAGTGTCATATTTAATTTTTCTGCAAGAATATTTGTGCTTCCTGCAACACATAGACCAACTTTCTTGGCTTTAATAACACCTTTAGAAGTTCTTACTCCTTTAATTTTTCCACCTTCAACATCAAATCCCTCTACTTCGCAATGTTGTATAATATCAACGCCCATACTATCTGCTTGTCTTGCATATCCCCAAGCAACACCATCGTGTCTCGCAGTTCCAGCACTTGGCTGCATTAGTCCTCCAAAAATAGGAAATCTCACTTCATCTGAAAAATCTGCCATTGGAATTAATTTTTTAACTTCATCTCTATTTAAAAGCTTTGCATCAATTCCATTTAATCTCATAGAATTTCCTCTTCTCGCATAAGCATTCATTTGTGCATCAGAGTGAGCTAAATTAATTATTCCTCTTGGAGAAAACATCACATTAAAATTTAGTTCCTGGCTAAGATTTCTCCATAAGTCCATACCAAATTCATTAAATCTTGCATTAGCATCATACATAAAGTTTGATCTAATTATTGTAGTGTTTCGACCAACATTTCCTCCACCTATCCAACCTTTTTCAATTACTGCTACATTTGTAATTTTATGTTCTTTTGCAAGATAGTATGCCGATGCCAGTCCATGTCCTCCACCACCAATTATGACTACATCATATTCACTTTTTGGTGTTGGATCTTTCCAGGCAACTTCCCAGTTTTGATGATCTGAAAATGCGTTTTTAATTAAACTAAAAACAGAATATTTTTGCATAGTTGGATTTTACAGTAAGAAATTCATATTTTTCTTATTTTTTATATATATATTTTTTAGAAGTTTAAAAACCAAATAAATTAGAAGTTTAAAAACCTTACAAAAAAGGATAAGAATTCTCCACGTTTAACTAACCAATAAAATATTCTTATGCCAAAAACTGATATCCAAATAGCTAGAGAAGCTAAAATGAAACCAATTAATGAAATTTTAGCTAATATTAATGTCCCAGATGAACCAAACGCTTTTAGTCCAATGGGACGACATATTGCAAAAATAAATTTGGAATATTTAGATCAACTTAAAGAAAAAAAAAATGGGAAATTAATATTGGTAACAGCGATAACACCCACTCCTGCTGGAGAAGGAAAAACCACAACCTCTGTGGGTTTAAGTGATGGATTAAATAAAATTGGAAAAAAATCTATTGTTTGTCTTAGAGAGCCTAGTCTTGGACCATCATTTGGAATGAAAGGTGGTGCTGCCGGAGGAGGATATGCGCAGGTAGTTCCAATGGAGCAAATAAATTTACATTTTACTGGTGACTTTCATGCGATCACATCTGCTCATAACTTGTTATCAGCATTAATTGATAATCATATTTATTGGGGAAATAAGCTAAATATAGATGTAAGAAGAGTTGTTTGGAAAAGAGTTATGGATATGAATGATAGATCTTTAAGATCTATTGTTGTTGATCTAGGTGGAATTGCAAACGGCTATCCTAGACAAGATGGTTTCGATATCACTGTAGCATCAGAAATAATGGCTATCTTTTGTTTAGCTAACAATCTTAAAGATTTAGAGAAAAGAATTGGAAACATTACAATTGCTTATACTAGAGAGAAAAAACCTATTTTTGCTAAAGATTTAAATGCTCAAGGTCCAATGACAGTATTGTTAAAAGAGGCAATTAGACCAAACGTTACACAAACTTTAGAAAATAACCCAGCAATAATTCATGGTGGTCCATTTGCTAATATTGCTCATGGTTGTAATTCTGTAATAGCCACAAAAGCTGGATTAAAATTATCTGATTATGTAGTTACTGAAGCTGGTTTTGGTGCAGATCTTGGAGCTGAAAAGTTTTTAGATATCAAATGTCGAAAATCAGAAATTAAACCTGATTGTGTTGTGATAGTTGCAACAATTAGAGCACTTAAAATGCACGGTGGAGTACCAAAAGAAGATCTTAAAAACGAAAATGTTGATGCACTTAAAAAAGGTTTAGTTAATTTAGAAAGGCATATTAATAATACTAGAAAATTTGGTTTACCAGTAACGATAGCAGTAAATCACTTCATTACAGATACTGATAAAGAAATGAATACGTTGCTAGATTTCTGTAAAACACAAGGAGTTAAGGCTTCAAAATGTACGCATTGGAGTAATGGTAGTGAGGGTACAACTGAGCTTGCTAAAAATGTTGTTGAAATTTGTGAAGAGACTAAAAATACATTTCAATATCTTTACGAAGATTCTTTGCCACTATTCAAAAAAATAGAGAAAATTGCACAAGAAATTTATCACGCAAGTGAAGTAGTAGCTGACTCCAAAGTAAGACAACAATTAAAAGATTTTGAAGAAAAAGGATATGGTAATTTACCGGTATGTATTGCAAAGACACAATATAGTTTTTCTACAGATCCAAATTTAAAAGGTGCACCAACAGGTCATGTGCTACCAGTAAGAGAAGTACGTTTGTCATCAGGTGCTGAATTTGTTGTTGTTGTTTGTGGAGAAATAATGACAATGCCTGGATTGCCAAGAGTGCCAGCAGCAGATTCGATTAAACTAAATGATGAAGGTGAGATTGAAGGACTGTTTTAATATTAGTACATTAAATATTTAGTTTTAGATCGATAAACTTTAACCAATTTTCTAACTCTCTCATTCGAGCATCAAGTTTAGAAACTTTAATTTCATCTTCAATTATTTTAACATGATTATCAATCTCATTTTGGTTTTTAAAAGCTTTATTATTAAGAAGTCTCTCTGTTCTAAAATGTATCAAGCTAATCATTTTTTCATATGAAATTTCAGGATGATATTGAATTCCCCAAATATTACTTACACCTGCTTTAAAAGATACACCCATAACTTTATTAATTGAATTTGAAGCTAGTAATATTGAATTTGCAGGTAAAGTTACAACCTCATCAAAGTTGAAAGCTGGCGTATTAAATATTTTATTTTTATTTTTATAGATATTATGTTTCAAGCCTTCTTCATTAATTTCAATATCATGTGCAATACCTCTATGAGCTCCCCTTTCACATCTTTTTACTGCACCACCAGCAACAGTAACAGCAACCTGCATACCCCAGCAAATAGCTAAAATGTTTTTAATATTACTTTGACATTCTCTCATAAAATCAAGTTGTCTCCTTATTTCAGGAGTATCATTATAAATATTTAGACTACTGCCTCCCCATATCATGCCATCATATTTATTTAAATTTTTTACAACATCAGATACATTTGAATCTGATGAAGGATTCACTACATCTATTTCTAGATCTTTTGTAAAGTAGCTAATGCTGTCCTTTAAGCTTTCTGTATGTGTTTTAATACCACCATCAGTAAAACTCTGATTTTCCTCTCTTAGATTGCCCTCTACTATTAATATTTTTTTCACTTTAAAAACTTAATTACCAATCAATTATTAATTTCTTGTTATTACAAATTGCTTCAAGCATACAAAATAGTAATGGAAAATCTTTTTTATCAAATTCTTTAAGTATTTTTGGACCAATTTCAAAAGCTAAATCTGCACCCTCAACTGTTATCTCTTTCATATGATTTTCTTTAGCATCTTTATAGAGCAATCCTTTACCAAGATAATTTCCCATCATACTGTTTCTCCCCCCAGCAGCACTTACATGTAAATCACCTAATCCAGCTAGTCCGAAAACTGTTTCCTCCTTGCCTTTAAGCTTTTTTGTCAACTTTTTCATTTCTGATAATGATTTGTAAACTAATGAGGCAGCTGTATTTAAATAATATTTTTTTTTAATTTTATCATTTAAATTTTCATTACTTAACCCTTCTGATGCCCCAATTAACATTGAATAAATATTTTTTGAAGCTGCGCACACCTCTACTCCTATAAGGTCGTCTGTAAATTCAGTTGAATAATAACTTGTTGAAATTATTTTTCCTATTTCTTTTACTATTTCAATATTGTTATTAGCTAAAACCACACTGCTTTTAATTCTATTAGCTAATCCATTTGCAAGGCATGGACCTCCTACAGCTGATATCTTTGGATTAGAGGCGCCTTTTATCTTTAAAATTTTTTCTAATTTGTCTGCTAATGTTTCAAATTGATTTTCAATTACAGCTAAACCTTTTGTAAGTAGCAATATGTTTGTATTTTCATTATAAAATTTTGAAACTTCGTCACCTATCCACTCTATGCCTTTCGAACTTACTCCGACAACAATTAGATCTATATTATCTTTCATTTTATCATCAAACTCAGAAAATTTTATAACTTTAACATTTTTTGGTAGTTGGCAATTTAATACTGGGTGTTGATTTTTATTATTATTTATCTGATCAATTATTTTATCTTCTAAAAAAGAACCAACTAAAATAACTTCATTAGAATTGTCAGCGCAAGGAATTGAAAACGCAGATCCCATTGCACCAGCACCAATAATAACGATTTTCTTCATAAAATTATTATACGTACCTGAATACAAAAATAGCAAAGAAAAATGAAATAATAGTTGCAACCCATAACATTGGGCCTATCAAACCAAGCCAGCCAAGATGGATATACGCGGCACTAAGAAGAGATAAAAATAATCGATCTCCTCTTGTGGTATCGAGACCTAAAATTCCTTTTCTAGGACTGCCGCCAGGTTTTTTTTTCTCCCAAACAGTCATGGCTATCAAACAACAAGCTATAAAAATAAAGAAAGCTGCTGTCTGCCACGTCCATGCCATCCATGTTATAAATTCAAAATCAAAAAAACCTTTTTCTTGGGTTTTTGCAACAGAGTCCCAAGAATTAGCAGCATATAACTTAGTAAAAATCATACTCTTCCTAATGCAAATCCTTTAGCAATATAATTTCTAACAAAGTAAATTACTATTGCTCCAGGAACTATTGTTAGACTTCCAGCAGCTGCAAGTAAACCTAGCTCATAACCTGAGGTACTAGCTGTTCGTGTCATCGTAGCAGCAATAGGTTTTGCGGCTACTGCTGTCAATGTTTTTGCTAGTAAAAGTTCAACCCATGAAAACATAAAACAGAAAAACATTGTAATTCCAATACCTGCAGTAATTGTTGGTATAAAAATTTTAAAGAAAAATTTCCAAAAGGAATAACCATCAACGTATGCAGTTTCATCTAGCTCCTTTGGAACAGCTGACATGAATCCCTCTAATATCCAAACTGCAAGAGGAATGTTAAATAAGCAGTGAGATAAGGCAACAGCTACATGTGTATCAAACAAATTTACTGAAGAATAAAATTGAAAGAATGGTAATGCAAAAACTGCTGGTGGCGCCATTCTATTTGTAAGTAACCAGAAAAACAAATGTTTATCACCTAAAAATTTATATCTCGAAAATGCATAAGCAGCGGGAAGTGCTGCGGCGACTGATATAACTGTATTTAAGACTACATAATAAATTGAATTTAAATATCCAGTGTACCAAGTACTATCAGTAAATATTTTTTTATAATTCTCTAATGTAAATTCATTTGGCCAAAGAGTGTATGTATTAATAATTTCTGTTGTTGTTTTAAAAGACATATTTAATAACCAATAAATTGGTAGCATTAAAAAAATTATGTATAACGTTGGAACTATCCATTTATATTTCTTCACGATTGACCCTCATTTTTCATCATTAAATTATAAAAAACCCAACAAACCGTAAGAACTATAAAAAAATAAATTAAGGACATAGCTGCTGCTGGACCTAAATCAAATTGACCAAGTGCCATTTTAACTAAGTCAATTGATAAAAAAGCTGTTGCATTTCCTGGACCACCCCCAGTTAACACAAATGGTTCTGTGTAAATCATAAAACTATCCATAAAACGTAGAAGTATTGCAATTGTTAAAACTTTCTTCATTTTAGGTAATTCAATATGTCTAAACACTGACCATCTACTAGCACCGTCAATTTCTGCTGCTTGGTAATATGCAGGTTGAATTGATCTTAGGCCTGCATAAGACAATAGAACTACAAGTGAAGTCCAGTGCCAAACATCCATCAAAACAGTTGTAAACCATGCATCACCACTTTGTTGTGTGAAATTGTAATCAAAGCCTAATGCATTCAGTGAGTGTCCTAAAAAGCCAATGTCAGGTAATGCAAAAATATTCCACATTGCACCTACTACATTCCAAGGTATTAAAAGTGGCATAGACATTAGTACTAAACAAACTGATACCCCAATTCCTTCCTTTGGCATTGTTAATGCAATGAAAATTCCAAGTGGAATTTGTATAAATAATATTATGAGTGTAAATAAAATTTGTCTTCCTAAGGCGGAATGAAACCTATCTGAAAGAAGTATTTGTTTAAACCATCTAGTTCCCTCCCACATAAATACATTATTGCCAAAAGTCTCTTGAAAAGCATAATTAACAACTGTCATTAATGGAATAATGGCGTTAAAAGCAACTAATACAAAAACTGGTATTACGAAGAGCCAAGCTTTTTGATTTACTGTTTTATTCATTATTCAATTATCCAATTATCTCCATACACGTATGTATAGTCTTTTTTAAAGTTTAAAAATGCTGATCCAGTTGGAATATTATCCGAACTTTTTGCTATTACTTTTATTTTTCCACTTTCACTTTCAGTATCAATTATCTTATGTCTTCCTGTGTTACTTACCTTAAGTATTTTAACAGGCAAACCACTCTCATTAAAATCAATAAATTCTGGTCTAATTCCAACTTCAGTTTTAGAAAAACTTTTACCTTTAATATCTATTTTGGTTTCAATTTTATTACCATTTATAGAAATTGCACCATTATCTATTTTACATGGCAAAATATTCATGCCTGGAGATCCTATAAAATGACCAACAAAAGTATGTCGAGGTTTCTCAAATAATTCCACGGGTGTTCCAATCTGAACAATTTCTGCCTCATGCATTACTACAACTTGATCAGCAAATGTAAGTGCCTCTGTCTGGTCATGTGTAACATAAATCATTGTTCTATTAATCTTTTGATGTAGTTCTTTTAATTTTGATCTTAAGATCCATTTTAAATGTGGATCAATCACTGTTAGGGGTTCATCAAACATAATTACATTCACATCTGATCTGACAAGACCTCTTCCAAGGGAAATTTTTTGTTTACCATCAGCTGTTAAACCAGATGCTCTGTTATGAAGTGTTGAGGTAAGTTCAAGCATCTCTGCAATTTCCTCTACCTTTTGTTTAATTTCCTGTTCGGATATACCTCTATTTTTCAATGGGAATGCGAGATTATCAAAAACAGTCATCGTGTCGTAGATAACTGGAAATTGGAAAATTTGAGCAATATTTCTTTCAACAGGATTCTTATTTGTAACATCCTCACCGTTAAATAATATTTTACCTTCTGTTGGATTAATTAATCCTGAAATTATATTTAACAAAGTTGTTTTTCCACAACCAGATGGACCCAAAAGTGCATAGGCTCCGCCGTCGTTCCAATCAATATTTACATTACGAAGTGCCCAGTCCTCTTTATTAGCTTGAGAACTTAAATAACTATGGCTTAAATTTTTGAGTGAAATCTTAGACATTGTTTACCAATTTGTTAGATTCATCAAAATATAAAAACTCGTCTGAGTTCATAAATAATTTAGTTTGCTCACCAACATTTTTTTGATGGATTCCATTTGATAAGGATACCCAATTTAAATCTCCATTAGTAAAGTGAATTAAACTTTCAGAACCACTTAGCTCTGAGATTAAGACTTTTCCAGAAATTTCTAAGGAGTTTGAGCCTTCTTTGTATGTGGTGATATTGTGTGGTCTTATCCCAACTTTGTATTCTCCATCTTTAAGTTTTGAATTTATCTTCCAACTCACATCATCAGAAATTAGTGAACAAACATCACCTTGCTTTTTAATTTTAGCAATATTCATCGGTGGATCACTAAATACCTGAGCTGATTGTAAGCTATTTGGTTTATTATAAACTTCTAAAGTTTTTCCATGCTGAACAATTTTTCCCTCAAGTAAAGTTGCGGTGTAACCTCCAATTAGTAATGCATCAGAAGGTTCAGTTGTTGCATATACAACTATACAATCCCTATCTTCAAATAGTTTTGGTAACTCTTCTCTTAATTCTTCTCTTAATTTAAAATCTAAGTTTGCTAGAGGTTCATCTAATAGAATTAAATCAGAATCTTTTACCAAAGCTCTGGCAAGTGCTGTCCTTTGTTGTTGACCTCCTGAAAGTTCATTTGGCCTTTTATTTAACATTGGAGAAAGTTTTAGTAATTCGGCAACTTTCCCAACTCTGTTTTTAATTTCATTGCTGTCAACTCCCGTAATTTTTAATGGGGATGCAATATTATCATAAACGTTAAAGTTCGGATAATTAATGAACTGTTGATAAACCATCGAGACATTTCTTTTTTGAACTTTTACACCAGTTACATTTGTTTCGTTGAACCAAATTTCTCCATTTGTTGGCTTATCTAATCCAGCCATAATTTGCATGAGCGTAGTTTTGCCTGCTAAGGTTGATCCAAGAAGTACGTTGATAGTATTTTTTTCTAATTTTAAATTAGTTTCATAAATATGAGTTTCTTGTCCTATTTTTTTTTCAACATTTCTTAATTCTAAACTCATAATTTTATTTTGAATTTTAAAGAAAGAAGGACGTCATATAAGACGTCCTTCTTTTTAATTTGAAAGTGTTTTCAAAATAAAACTAGTTCCAAGCTTTTTCGTAAGGAACAGTTTTACCTTGAGGTTTTTCATTACGTTTTGCTTTCGGTGATCCAGGTTGGTCTAACCAATATTTTGCTCCTTTTGGTTCAGACAATCTAGGTCCACATCCACCATACGTATTGTTAGCTTTATCAGCAGCTTCCATACGGGACATAACTAAGTTCATCTCTTCTGCAAGACGATCCATAGCTTCCTGAGGACTAAAAGCACCAGAGTTTACATCTCCAATTTGTTGCCACCATATTTGTGCAAGTTTCGGATAATCCGGAACGTTGATACCTGTAGGTGACCACAATACTCTATTAGGTGATCTGTAGAATTCTACTAATCCACCTAATTTTGGAGCTCTCTCTGTGAATGATTTATGGTTAATATCACTATCTCTTATAATAGTTAAACCTACGTGGCTTTTCTTAAGAGATACAGTTTTTGAGACAACGAACTGAGCATATAACCATGCAGCTTTTCTTCTATCAACTGGTGTAGACTTAAATAAAGTCCATGATCCAGCATCTTGATATCCAAGCTTCATGCCTTCATCCCAGTAAGGACCTTTTGGTGAAGGACCCATTCTCCATAAAGGATTTCCATTGTCATCAACTGTTTTATTTCCAGAACTCTTAGGCGCTACCATTGATGCAGTAAACGCTGTGTACCAAAAGATCTGTTGAGCAACGTTACCAGATGATAATGCAGGGAGTGATTGATAAAAGTCCATACTAGCAGCTCCTGGAGGTGCATATGATCTTAACCACTCATCCCATTTTCTAATTGCGTAAACCGCTGCTGGCCCATTAGCTGCTCCACCTCTTGCAACATCAGCACCAACTGGATTACAAGTTCCAGACTCCATTCTAATACCCCATTCATCAACAGGTACACCATTTGGTTTTCCAACAGAACCTGCGCCAGCCATTGATAGCCACGCATCAGTCATTCTCCAACCTAAATCAGGAGCTCTTTTACCATAATCCATGTGTCCGTATACTCTAACACCATCGATTTCTTTTACATCGTTAGTGAAATATTCTGCAATATCTTCATAAGCAGACCAGTTTACTGGTACACCTAAATCATAACCATATTTCTTTTTAAATCCTGCTTTAATATCAGCTCTATCAAACCAATCTTTTCTAAACCAATAAAGGTTTGCGAATTGTTGATCTGGAAGTTGATATAATTTTCCATCAGGACCAGTTGTAAATGATTTTCCGATGAAATCATCGATATCTAATGTAGGCAATGTAACTGCTTTACCTTCACCAGCCATCCAATCAGTCAGGTTAACTGCAAGTTGAAGTCTTGAGTGCGTACCAATTAAATCAGAGTCATTGATATATGCATCATACAAGTTTCTTCCTGTTTGCATTTGTGTTTGTACAGCTTGTACTACTTCACCTTCACCAAGTAACTGGTGGTTAACTTTGATCCCAGTGATTTCTTCAAAAGCTTTAGTTAGTGTTTTAGACTCATATTCGTGAGTTGGAATAGTTTCTGATAATACATTGATTTCCATACCTTTAAAAGGTTTGGCTGCATCATGAAACCATTTTAGTTCTTTCTCTCTTTGTTTAGATGAAAGAGTCGAAAGTTTAAACTCACCATTTGACCATTTCTTTATTGCTGCCATGTGGCCATCAGCATAAGAGTTTGTGGTAAATGAGAATAAAGCAACAAAAGCTAAGATTGTTTTAAATGATCGTATCATTTTATTTTTCCCCTCTTGTGTTTATTGAGTGTAAAATGTAACAAAAATTACTGAGTGCTGTAAAGATTAAATATATAATTGAATCAATTCTTAGTTGAATTATGTTATCAAAGTTCTTTTAATTGCTTTCTGCCATCCAAAAATTAATTTTCGTCTATCTTTGTTTTTCAATTTTGGAGAAAATTTTTTATCTAAAGACCAATTTTTTGAAATGTCGTTTAGAGATTTGTAAACTCCAATTTTTAAACCTGCCATAAAGGCTGCACCTAATGCGGTTGTCTCGTCAACTTTTGGTCTTAATACTTTTATATTAATTATGTCTGATAAAAATTGTGAAAACCAATTATTTTTTACCATACCTCCATCTACTCTAACTATTTTTGGACGAAGCCCATCATTTTTCATTGCTTCAAATAAATCATACGTTTGATACCCAACAGACTCTACTGTTGCTCTAACAATTTCGCTTATTCCGGTGTCTCTTGTTAAACCACTTAAAACACCTCTAGATTTTGCATTCCAATATGGTGTTCCAAGGCCTGTAAAGGCTGGAACCAGATAAACGCCGTGATTATCTTTTAATTTTTTTATTATTTTTTCTGAATCTGCTGCCTTTTTTAAAAATTTTATTTTATCCCTTAACCATTGAACTCCTGCACCTGCTATGAATATTGACCCTTCAAGTGCATAGGTTGTCTTTCCATTAATTCTATATCCAATTGTAGTTAGTAATCTATTTTTGGAATAAATAATTTTATTTCCAGTATTAAGCAAAACAAATGCTCCAGTCCCATAAGTACTTTTTAATGATCCTGATTCAAAACAACATTGTCCAATTGTTGCAGACTGTTGATCTCCCACCATCCCAGTAACAGAATACGACTCTCCTGTAATCTTTGGGTCTGTATGACCAAAATCATCAGAACTATCCTTTACCTCAGGAAGTATATGACTTGGAATTTTTAAAATATCTAATATTTGTTTGTCCCACTTATTTGTTGCTATATTAAATAGCATAGTTCTACTTGCATTTGTTGCATCTGTGAAATGATTGGTTCCTCTCGTTAATCTCCAAAGTAAAAAGCAATCTACTGTTCCAAATAATAATCTTTTTTGTTTAATAAGTTGTTTTGCTTTTGGAACGTTATCTATGATCCATTTAATTTTTGTTGCTGAGAAATAAGCGTCAATTAATAAACCAGTTTTATTATAAATTAACGTTTCTTTTTTTTGTTTTATAAGTTTATTACAATATTCAACTGCCCTTCTATCTTGCCAGACTATAGCATTGTAAACAGCCTTTCCGGTATGCTTATCCCAAAGAATTGTTGTTTCTCTTTGATTTGTTATTCCAATTGTTAAAATTTTTCCCTTAAGTGATTTACTTTTTTGAATAACTTTTTTTAAAACTATTTGTGTTGTAGACCAAATTTCTTCTGGATTATGTTCTACCCATCCATCTTTTGGAAAGTATTGAGTAAACTCTAGCTGTGACACAAAAACTGGTTTCCCTTTTAAATCAAATAAAATTGCTCTACTAGAGGTAGTACCTTGGTCAATAGATACAATAAATTTTCTCATATTTATTAATAGTCTAATATTTTTTTCTATTATTTAATATAAATTTTATTCCAAAGTTTAATTTATTTATGATTTAATTTTTCATGATTTGTTAGTAAAATTATTTTATAAATTTTATTCAGTGGAGAATTTTAGATGACAAAAGTAGCAATTATTGGTGCAGGTCCTTGTGGACTTTCAATGTTAAGAGCATTTGAACATTTAGAAAAGAAGGGTGAAAAAATTCCAGAAATAGTTTGTTTTGATAAACAAGAAGATTGGGGAGGTCTTTGGAATTATAGTTGGAGGACTGGTTCTGATCAATATGGAGACCCTGTTCCAAACAGTATGTATAGGTATTTATGGTCAAATGGACCAAAAGAATGTTTAGAGTTTGCTGATTACTCTTTTGATGAACATTTTGGAAAACCTATTCCATCTTTTCCACCAAGAGAAGTTTTACAAGATTATATAATTGGAAGAGTAAGTCAGGGTAATTTAAAAAGTAAAATTAAATTTAACACTAGAGTGTTAAATACATCATTTAAAAACGATAAATTTGAAGTAAGTTTTCAAGATAAAGTTAATGATAAAATACAAACGGATGAGTTTGATTATGTCGTGGTATCAACTGGTCATTTTTCAGTTCCATTTATACCTGAATACAAAGGTATGAAATCATTTCCAGGAAGAATAATGCACTCGCATGATTTTAGAGATGCAGAAGAGTTCAGAGGTAAAAATGTTATTGTATTAGGCAGTAGTTACTCTGCTGAAGATGTTGCTTTACAATGTAATAAGTATGGAGCTAAAAGTGTAACTATAGGCTACAGACATAACCCGATGGGATTTAAATGGCCCGAGGGAATGAAAGAAGTCTTTTATCTGGATCGTCTTGAGGGAAAAAAAGCAATTTTTAAAGATGGTACGGAACAAGAGGCCGATGCTATAATTTTATGTACAGGATATCTTCACCATTTTCCTTTTTTAGAGGAAAGTCTTAAACTTAAAACTCACAACAGGCTTTATCCTCCAAAACTTTACAAAGGTGTTGTGTGGCAGGATAATCATAAACTTCTTTATCTTGGTATGCAGGACCAGTTTCATACTTTTAATATGTTTGATTGCCAAGCATGGTATGCAAGAGATGTGATAATGGGGAAAATAAAAATGCCAAGTGACAGTGAAATCGATGGTGATATTAAAAAATGGGTTGATATGGAGGAAAAATTAGAAAATCCGGATCAAATGATCGATTTTCAAACAGAGTACACCAAAGAGCTTCATGAAATGAGTGATTATCCAAAAATTGATTTTGAATTAATTAGAAAACATTTTAAAGAATGGGAGCACCATAAAGTTGAAGACATTTTAACTTATAGAAATAAATCATTTTCTTCACCTGTTACAGGTTCAGTTGCACCAATTCATCATACGCCCTGGGAAACGGCAATGGATGACTCTTTAAAAACTTTTTTAAATAAATAAAAAAGTTTTTAGAACTAGTTATTATATTTGATTTTTATCTTTTCTGAAAAAAGGAATTAAAAATACAAAACAGGCAAATAAAAAAAATAAACTTCCAAACATTGCCCAAAAACTACCAATACTTGATATCACAAACCCTATTGCTGAAACTATAAACAATATCCATCCAATTAAGTTGATAGTCTGATTTTTCATATTTGGATTAATCTATTCCTAAATGTTTTTTTCTTTTTCCAACGTAAGTTCTTATTAGATTGTCAAAAATCAATCCAATAAAGGCAACACAAATTCCTAAAGTAAGACCAATTCCTGCTCCATTTTTATCTGATAAAGCTTTTAAAATATATTGTCCTAAATCTTCTGTCCCAATAAAGGCTCCAATAATTACCATGAATAACGCAAAAACAATTGTTTGATTTAAGCCAAGCATCATGTGCGGGAAGGCTAAAGGAAATTCAATTTTAGTTAACCTTTGAAATTTATTTACACCTGACATAGTTGCAGCATCGTGTAGTCCTGCAGGCACACTTCTTAATCCTTCAATTGTGTATCTTGTTGCAGGAATAGTTGCGTAAACTATCACGGCGATTAGAACTGATGTATCTGTAATACCAAACAACATCATCACAGGAATTAAATATACAAACGAAGGAAAGGTTTGAAAAATATCACAAACTCCCAACATAAACTTTGCTGAATTTTTGTTTTGAAAACATAGGGTTCCAACAGTAAAACCAATTATACAAGATATAATTACACCAAATGTTGCCATGTAAGTTGTAACTAGAGCTCTATCCCACCATGGACTTAGAGCAATAAACAACGTTAAGGCACACACAACTAAAGCTGAACGAATTCCACCTATCAAATATCCTGCTCCAACCACAAGTACTAAAGTAGCAACCGCTGGCATTCTTAAATATAAAGCTCTCATTGGTTGAAGAACATCTTGAATTAACCATGTGTTGAAAGCTTTAATGTAAACGAAGAAAGTTTCAAAAATCCAATCAACTCCTTTGTTCCAAAAATCTGCAGTTGAAATTCCTTTGTTATGTGGAACTTCAAATAAATAATTAAATCCTTCTTTAAAATAAAATGAACCTGCATAAGCTAATAAAATACCAATAATAAATGCTCCTCCAAAGAATATTAAATTTTTATTTCTTTGATAAAAAGTTAAGTTCCCAAAATAATCTATTTGCTTGTTTGCCCAAGCTAATGACATTTTATCTAACAGAATTGCAATCAAACTAATGCATAAACCTGCCTCTAATGCTAATCCAATATTTAATTGGTTTAGAGCAAGTAACAAATTAAAACCTAATCCTTTTGCACCTATAAATGCAGAAATAACTGCCATTGAGAAACAGACCATGATTACCTGGTTCACTCCTATCAATATATCTCTTCTTGCTGTTGGAATTAATACTTTGAACATCAATTGCCAATTAGTGCACCCACTCATTCTACCGGCTTCAATAACCTCGGGGGGAATTGCTCTTAAACCTAATAAAGTTAGTAATATCATTGGTGGTACAGCAACTACCATGGTTATTATTACAGCTGCGTGATCGCCTACCCCAAAAAGCACAAGCGCTGGAACCAAAACTGCATATTGTGGCATTGTCTGCATAACAAGCAATATTGGATACAATGCTTTCTCAACTCGTTTACTTTTAAAAGCTGCAATACCAAGGCCTAAACCAAATGCAAAAGATAATGGAGCCGCAACTAAAATAAAAGAAAGTGTTTGCATAGAAGGTTTCCATTGACCAAAAATAGAAATGTAAACCATTGTTAGACCGGCAAATATAGCAAGGCCTTTACCGCTTAATTTGTATGAAAGGATTGCAAAGCCAGCAGCTACAATAGTCCATGGCAAACCTGGGAGTTCTGCCCACGGATATGCATCAATAAAATCCCAACTTGTAAATGCAACAATAGTTTCAAGACCTCCCAATAAAATCTCTCTAATTAATTCAATTAGAAAAGTCATAAAAGCAGTAAGGTTTCTGCTAATTTGTAAAAGCAAAGGTCGAGTTTTAAATTCTTGTGTATCTTCATTCCAAAATTCCATTGGCATCCATTCATTCATTAAGAAGAACAAAGAGTCATTAATCCAAATAGGTAGCCATCCAAGTAGTGGGGGTAATCTCCAAAATACATCAAATGCGTAATATCTTACTTCTTTGCCAAGAAATACGAACGTACTTTGATTGGGATCTTTTACAAATTCTGCTTGGCCCCTTATAAATTTATAAGTTTCTGGAACGTCTATTGCAAAACATAAAGCAAAAAATACAGCTAATAAAAACAACCATTGAAAAACTTTTGGATATTTTTTTATAATGTCCATAATTTAGCTATTACTTTTTCTGCCTCCAAATACTGTTTGTATAATCTTAGACGGATTAATTGAGCCAACAATTTTATTATCTTGATCAATAACTGAAACTGATTTTTCTTGGGTAAGGATTTTTTCTGCAACATTTTCTATAATTTCATCCTTTAAAACTTTTAAATCAGAACTTTCAGAATTTGTTTTATCCATTACATCTTCAATGGTTAATACTTTTTCTCTAGGCACTTCCTCTGTAAATTTTTTTACGTATTCTGTGGCAGGATTTAAAACTATATTTGCAGGTGTATCTAATTGTTCAATAATTCCATCTTTCATAATTGCAATTCTATCTGCAAGCTTTAATGCTTCATCAAAATCATGAGTTATAAACATAATTGTTTTTTGGAGTTTTTCTTGAAGTCTTAGAAATTCGTCCTGCATTTCCTTTCTTATCAAGGGATCTAATGCTGAAAATGGTTCGTCTAAGAACCAAATATCTGGTTCAACTGCTAAAGATCTAGCAATACCTACTCTTTGTTGTTGTCCACCTGAAAGTTCTCTTGGAAAATAGTTTTCTCTTCCATCGAGTCCAACAAGTTTGACCATGTCCATTGCTTTACTAATACTGTCTTCAGTTTTAATTCCCTTAATTTGTAGAGGAAATGCAATATTCTCAACTACTGTTTTATGTGGCAGTAATGCAAAACTTTGAAATACCATTCCCATTTTATTTCTTCTAAGATTAATCAATTCTTTATTATTCAATTTAAGCAAATCTTGACCTTCGATAAAAATCTTTCCACCTGTTGCATCAGTCAATCTTGATATGCATCTGAGTAATGTCGATTTGCCAGATCCAGACAATCCCATTACAACAAGCATTTCTCCTTTAGAAACTTCAAAAGAAGCATCGTTAACGCCAACGATACATCCATTTTCTTGGAATGTTTTGGCGTCTACATTGCCATTTGCCTCCTGAAGCATTTTTTGGGCATTAGTACCAAAAATTTTATAAACATTTTCACATTTAATAACGGCTTCCGACATAATTAATTTAAATTATATGAAATTTAGACAAAGTTAAATCGATATAATTATCCATCTCCAAATTAAAAATTTTTAATGTAATAAACTCTTGTATCTATTCCTGTGCTTAAAAAGCTTAATGCCTCACCACTAACTGTGATGCTTTCGTCTACACCTACATTATTCCCACTTACCGTAAAACCTGCAAAACACTTGTTTTTCTCTGAGTCCCATTTAACAAATGTTTCATCTATTTTGTTTCCATTAATTGTATAAATTTCGTGTGCTCTAAAATTCAAAAAATTTGCACCCATGATTGCACGTTGTGGAATTAATTTTGTGGCTTTACATACAGCTTCATATAACTCATCAGATAATTTAAAATGATCTGTGCCGTCAAATGTTACCAAAATACCGGATGGTAATTTTGATATTAATGCACTCAGTTTTTTTTCTTTAGCTATTCTCTCTTCCTCTAATTTCATCTTTTTAACTAATTCATCACCTTGGCCAAAGATAGTATTTAAAATTGAAAATGAGATAATTATAATAATTGTAATAAAAATAAGACCAATTAATTGCCTTAAAGATTCTGGTAATGATCTAAATTTATTTAAGTAAGTATTCATTTAAATTATTCTTGGAGTTTGCCATTTTCCCAAATACCTGATTTTTGTTTTCCGTCAGACCAAGTAAATGTTCCTTCGCCATTCATAAATCCATTTTTCCACTCACCTTCATACGTTGAGCCATCAGGGAATGTTAAAACTCCTTGTCCACTCCACATACTATTTTTAAATTCACCTTTATAGATATATCCATTAGGCCAAGTCTCTGTTCCTTGACCCTGTTTTTTTGTTGCAACCCATTCTCCTTCATAAGTTGTTTTGTCTGTATAAATCCATTTACCAAAACCATTTTCACAATTTCCTTCTTTACACCCCGTACTTCGAGCAAAAACTGTGGAACTGATCAAATAACTTAAAAAAACGAAAATAAAATATTTTTTCATAATAATATTTTACACAAGATAAATTAAAAAAAAATCCCCCCCAACAAAGTTGGGGAGGATTTAAATTTTAGCTGTTACCCTTATTTAGTAAACGCTTGCCAAACACTCTTGTTATCAGCTAACCACTTTTTAGCTGCATCTTCGTGAGTCATTTTATCAACGTCAACTAAAGCTGCCATTGCTCCAATTTGACTTGTAGAGAATGACAATTTTTTGAAAGCTGCTGCTGCTTTTGGATGAGTTTTTGGAAAATCTTCATGTGCCGCTTTTTTCAAATAACCATCTGGCGATCCACATTTTCCATCTCCACCATCCTCAGGTCTGCAACCTGCTGTGTATGGAGGGAAATCAATAAATGTAAAACCAGCACCATCAGTAAAGTTTGGTGTCCAGTTGAAGATTATTGTTCCTCTTCCTTCTTTTTCAGCTGCTGATAATTCAGCCCATAGTGCATCTGCGCTTCCAGCAAATTTTACCCACCATAGATCTCCTAATCCAAGAGCATCAACTCTTTGAGGAATTAAGTCACCATGCCAAGTTTGTGGACCTTCTAACATTCTTCCTTTTCCATCTGGTGAATCAGGAGTTGTGAAGTTTTTTGCACAATCTGGATTTTTTAAAGCTGTCCAATCTGGTAATCCTGGGCATAAACCTTTTTCTACAACCCAGTTCGGATATCCCATATCCTCAAGCGTTCTAGCTTCATGGTCACCCATATCTATTAAACCACCTTTATCTAAAGCAGTTGTAAATGATTTACCAAATGCAGATTCCCAAACTTCGTGTGATATTGTTACATCACCAATTCTTATTGACTCGTATACTGCTTGTGAGTCTGCGTTAACGTATTTTACGTTGTTACCCATACTTTCAAAAATACCACCAATAACGTATGCCATAACAATTTGGCTTGACCAGTTATGTGTTGGGATTACGATGGGTTTTTTACTATCAGCTGCATTAGATATACCTGCAAAGCTTACTACAGAGATAACTACTGCTGACAGTAGAGATATTAATTTTCTCATTATTTCCCCTTTCTTAATATTAAGTACTTAAAGTATCCTTAAATTCAGTGTTATAGTCAATACGAGTTAATTATATTAAATATATATAAATTTTATGACTACTGTTATTATACTTTATAATTAATAATGCCGTGACAAATAGTTTATGCAAACAAGTTTAAACATAAAAGAACCTGGCTTAAATGTATTTCCACTTGGAGTTGAAAGATATGTAGTGAATGGTGGAGGACTAACTGGTGTTCAAATTCTTCCTGATGATGAAATTGAAATTATTAACGATGAAGGAAATCAAATTTGCGAAATTACAGTTTTTAACAAAGATGGAAAATCTGAGTTAGGAATTTTAAATTTAAAAGAAAGTAAAAATAGTTCTGAAATAAAAAAAATTTTATTTAACAAAAACGAAACTTCTTTACAGGCTCTCTATCAGTTAAAAAAAAGAAACCTAGATATAGAAAAATCTAAATCAGCAATTCTTTTTGATAAAGATACAGTTGCTAAAGAAACTATAAAATTAAAATCTAAAGACAAATGTTATTGCATAATTTCTGCACCAGGAAATGCGATGTTAGTACATGAACAAAACCCATCAACTGATTTAACTGTTTTAGTTAAAAGAGCTGAAAAAAAGCGAGATAAAGAATTCTCGGTAATTCCTGATCCTGTATATGATCCATCTGGAGAAATAGATATTAAAAGAACAACTGCTGATGCTTATCAAGTTAAAGAAGGAGATTATATACAAGTAATTACACCTACAGGAAGGCAGTGCTCAGATTTTGTAGCTTTTGATACTGCTAAATTAGATAAAGGACAAGAAAACGGTTTGGACTGGCAAACAACAAGAACTTTCATGGGTCATACTTTTCCTGGACCTGGTTTATTCTCAAAATTTTATGATGTTGACCATGAGCCTTTAATTGAAGTTATAAGAGATACAGTTGGTATTCATGATACTTTCAATTTAGCTTGTACATCTAAATACTATGAAGATGCTGGATATTTTGGGCACGCTAATTGTTCAGATAATCTTAATGAAAGTATGGAAAAATTTGGTGTTCAAAAAAAAAGAGGTTGGCATGCAATAAACTTATTTTTCAACACATCTGCAGGTGGTCAAAACTCTGTCTTGTCTGACGAGTCTTATGCAAGACCAGGTGACTATGTAATATTTAAAGCACTAAAAGATTTAACTTGCGGAACAACAGCTTGTCCTAGTGATATCGATAGCTGTAATGGTTGGAATCCAACTGATATTTTTGTTAGAACTTATGACAAAAAAAAAGAATTCACAAAATCATTTGGTTTTAGAATGAAAACAGACTCTGAAAATAAACTTACAAGAAATACTGGTTTTTATGAGAGAACTTCAAAGTTAACTAGAAACTATGTTGATGCAAGAGGCTTTTGGTTGCCAAATGATTACACAAAACATGGAGTAATAAACGAATACACTGCTTGTAGAGAAAAAGCAGTTGTTATTGATTTATCTTCTTTGAGAAAATTTGAAATCATCGGACCTGATGCAGAAGAGTTAATGAATTATACATTAACACGTAATGTAAAAAAATTGTCAGTTGGTCAAATTGTTTATTCTGCAATGTGTTATGAAAATGGAATGATGTTTGATGATGGAACCTTATTAAGATTAAGTGAAACAGGATTTAGATGGGTTTGTGGTGATGAGTATGCTGGAGAGTGGTTAAAAGAGCAAGCTAAGAAAAAAAATTACAAAGTAATAATTAAAAATTCTACAGATCAAATTAATAATATTTCATTGCAAGGACCAAACAGCAGAAAAATTTTGGAAAAATTTATTTTTACACCACCAACTCAACCAACTATTTCTGAACTTCAATGGTTCAGATTTACTATTTGTAGAGCAGATAATTTAAAAGGAATTCCATTAATTGTTTCAAGAACAGGTTACACTGGTGAACTTGGATTTGAGATTTGGTGTCATCCTGATCATGCACCAGAAGTTTGGGATAAAGTTATGGAAGCAGGTAAAGACGAAGGTTTAATTCCAGCAGGATTTGGTGCATTAGATTTACTTAGAATTGAAGCAGGTTTAATTTTATTTGGAAATGAATTTGATGGCCAGCAAGATCCTTTTGAGGCAGGAATAGGTTTTTCAGTACCGCTAAAAACGAAAACAGATGATTTTATTGGTAAAGAAAAATTAATTAATAGAAAAGAAAATCCTCAAAAAAAATTAGTTGGGCTTGAGCTAATTGGAAAAGAAAAAGCAAATCACGGTGACTGTGTTCATATTGGAAGAGCACAAGTAGGTATAGTAACAAGTGCTTGTTTATCTCCTACATTAAATAAAAACATTGCTTTATGTAGAATTGATGTTGGTCATTCTGAAATAGGAACAGATGTTGAGGTTGGTAAAATTGATGGTCACCAAAAAAGAATTCCGGCTAAAATAGTTGGATTTCCACACTTTGATCCACAAAAAACTAGAGTTAGATCCTAAATGTCAAAAGCTACAAAAGACTTATTAGAATTCTGGGAAGATCAATTAAAACTATCACACACTTCATCAAACTATTTTTTTAGAAAATCACCCTCTCATTATCATATGATGTTGCTAGTAATGACTGCTTATAAACTAAATCAAAACCTTTCTGTTGAGGAACTTAAGACAAAGTTATTTAAAACATCTAGACCTAAATCAGCACTTATAATTACAGAGGCATGTGAAAAAGGTTTTTTCTATCTTGAAAAAACATCGAAAGATCAAAGAAAGAAGCACATAAAACCAAGCCAATCTTTTGTAAGTGAATTCAACGATTATTTAAGAACCCTTAAAAATTTAAGCTTCTAAGCCCTTATTAGATAATACTTTGAAGTTGTATTACTTAATTTATTTATAAAAATTAGATATAAAAAAAATTATATATTTCCCCTATGCAAAAAATAGAGTTCTCTTATGTCATTACCGACAAAAGCAAAAGTAGTAATAATCGGTGGAGGTATCCACGGTTTAAGTACTGCTTGGAAATTATCAGAGACATATAAAAATCCAGGGGACGTTGTTGTTTTAGAAAAAAAAGATACAGCTGCAGGCGCGAGTGGTATTGCTTGTGGAGTTGTAAGAAACAACTATTTCCAACCTGCAATGAGAGAATTAATGGCCCATTCTGTTTCAGTTTGGGAAAGTGATCCAAAAGCATTTAAATATAATCCAGTTGGCTACATGCAGATTTCACCAGAAGTAATGCACGAAGATGTAAGAAGTATTTATGAGCAACAAAAAGCAATAGGATATGAATCAGTTTTTATTGAAGGTGAAAAAGATTGTATGAATTACATGAAGGGAATTTTTGATGATTGGCAAGCTCAAGGAATAACTTCTGTTCTTCATGAGAAAAAAGGTGGATACGCATTTAACAAAGATTCGATTAAAGCTTTAGAGAGCAAAGCTAACAACAATGGAGTTCATGTCCATAAAGGTGTTAAGGTAACAGGATTTAAAAGAGGAAGTAACAGTAATGCAGTTACAGGAGTTGTAACTGATCAAGGAACTATTGATTGTGATCAGGTTGTCGTTGGTGCAGGTCCATGGGTAAGAGACTTTTGGAACATGTTAGAGCTTCCAAAGACAACTGAGATTAAAGGTAAAGATGGAAAATCACATGAAGTTGAAATGTGGAAATATTGGTTTTTACAAGAAGGTGTGCTTGGAGTTGATGCAGATTACCTGAAAACTAATGAAGGTAAACAACCGCCTGTAATTCATGTTGATACAGATGCACCATTGCATTCGGATGCAACAGGTAAATTAATTACAGATGAACTATGGGGAATTTATTATAAACCTGATATCGAGGGTTTAGGTGTTCAAGGCGGAACTTCACCATACATTGTTCAAAAACATTTTGACCAAGTAAATGTTGATCCATATGGAATAGAATCTCCAGAATTTCAAACAACAGATAAGTTTGCAGATATGTGGACGTCAGCTCTTGCTCACATTCAAAAAAGATTTGTAGGGAAATCAAATTTATATAGAAAAGGACCATCAGGTGGTCTTGGATGTTTAACACCAGACAGTTTTCCGATCTTCGATAGATTTTTTGAAAACGTTTACATGATTGCAGATGCCAATCATGGTTATAAAATGATTGGGGTTGGACACTTGGTTGCTCAAGAAATTTTAGGACAAGAGAGTGATTTGTTAAAACCGTTTAGATTCAATCGATACGCGAAAGGTGAATTGCACCCCACTTCGAACAGTCCGTTTCCTTGGAGCTAACCGTTCTAAGTAGACAGACGTTTTTTTTTCAGTTACTTTTTTGAACTTAAAATTCTTAAAGGGGGACAATGACTGATCTAGAAAAACATGTAAATCAACCAGGTAGAGCAAAACTTGTAAAAAAAGTTAGAGAAAAAATTAACGAGTTGGGAATAACTTATATTTATTTTCAATTCATTTCTGTTACAGGAAGAGTTGTTGGTAAAGGTATACCAGCAGATCATTGGGAAAGAACTGCAGAAAAAGGTTTTCAATTAGTTTACGGTGCAACTGCAAACTTATTTTTAGATCGTCACAATAATTATATTGGTTATGGACCAGAGGCTATGGAGTTAGTTGGTATTCCTGACCCTGAAACTTTTGTTCAGTTGCCTTGGGACAAAAGAGTTGGAAGAGTTTTTTGTACATGTTTTAGAAATAGAGAAGAAAGAAAAAATCCAGGTGGTCATTTAACTTCTGACTGCAGAGGAAATTTAAGAATTTTCATGGATGAATTTAAGAAAAAGCATGGTCTAGAATTAAGAGTTGGAACAGAACCAGAAATGATGTGGTTAACAAAAAATCAAGATGGAACACCAACTGGAAAAGGTTTCTCAAAACCTTTCTGTTATCACATTGATCAATTTGAATCTTTAAGGCCAGTCTTTATGAAAGTAATTGAATATTCAAAAGCAATGGGTCTAGATATGATCCAAGGAGATCATGAAGATGCACCAGGACAATTAGAATTAAACTGGACATATGATAACGTTTTAAGAAATGCTGATAGACTTTCAACATACAGACAAATCTGTGCACAGGTTGCAAGAGAAAATGGATTGATAGCTTGCTTTATGACTAAACCATTTATGGGTGTGTCTGCAAGTGGATGTCATACCAATATGTCTTTATGGAAAGGTGGAAAAGTTTCAGTAAATAAACTTGGCCATAAAAAATTACCAGGTGTTGAAGAAGTTTTTAGTTATGTTTCAGGTGGAACAAATACTTTTATGCCTGATACTAAAGATATGCAGATGCCAGGTAAAATTGGTTTACAATCAATTGCTGGTATCATGAAACATTTACCTGCATTAACTGCTTTAGGGTCTTCAACCGTTAACTCATATAGAAGATTATGGGATCAAGGTTTCTGGGCGCCAGTTTATGCTGACTGGGGATATCAAAACAGAACTTGTGGTTTAAGAGTTTCTGCCCCGGGAAGATTTGAATACAGATCAGTAGATAGTATGCACAATCCATATTTATTAGGAGCTGCGTTACTAAAAGCTTGTGATGAAGGTATTTCTAAAAAAATGAAACCAGCTGCTCCAGAGTCTAGAAATATTTATGAAGCTCAAAAAGCTGGTAAGGATGTTAAAAAACTTCCATTAAGTTTAGGTGAAGCTTTAGAAAGATTAGCAGAAGATGATGTAATTAAATCTGCAATGCCAGATGAGATGTACAAAGTCTTCCACTGGTATAAAAATGATGAGTGGGAAAGATTCTTGGGTGCAACAACTCAATGGGATCTTGATACTTATTTAGATTGCTTACCATAATAAATTAAGAAAGGAAAAATATGTGCGGGATAGCTGGACTTATTCATAGAGGAAATACTTCTAAAGTTGGGTTTGAACTTCAAGGTATGCTTCAAGCTTTAAAACATAGAGGAGAAGACTCTACTGGATATGCGTTGTACGGTAAGACTGATGGTCAAAACTTTATAATGCGTTTTAAAGTCGGGGAAAATGTTGGTGAAGGAAGCACTTCTGTAATGGAAGATGTTTCTGTTTACGATGAAAGAAAAAAAATTGTAGATGGATATTTAAAAGATTTAGGAGCTACAATTGTAAAAGAAGAAAGAACTCTTCCCTACTCTTTAAGATATGAAATTCAATATGATAAAGATCTAATGGAATTTTCTCAAAAAATAGAGAGTGTTCCTGGTGTTGAGATTTTATCAATGGGTAAATCATTAGAGGTTATTAAAGATTTAGGTAACGCTGAAGCAGTATGTCAAAGATACAGCCTAGATAAAGTTGAAGGAACGCACGCTATCGGTCATGCTAGAATGGCAACAGAATCTGGTGTAGATATTAAATCTGCTCACCCTTTCTGGGGATACCCATTTAGCGATGTATCTGTTGTTCACAATGGTCAGCTAACTAACTATTGGAATAATAGAAGAGTTTTAGAAAATAAAGGTATGAGATTTATGTCAGAGTGTGACTCTGAATTAATCGCAGTTTACCTAGCTGAAAAAATGAGAAATGGTGCAACGCTAGAAGAAGGTATGAAAGAGTCATTAACAGGCTTAGATGGTGTTTTCACTTATTTTGTTGCAACAAAAGACTCTTTAGGAATGGCAAAAGATACAATGGCAGCTAAACCTTTAGTATTATACGAGTCAGATGATTTAGTGGCAATGGGTTCAGAAGAAATAGCGATCAGATCTATTCTTCCACAAGAAATAGATACGTATGATCCGTTTGATGGGATGGTAAAAGTATGGCAAATCTAAAAACTGGAGAAAAGAAAACAAAAGCCCAATCAATGGGTCTTCACACTGAGGTTCTTACAGGAAAAACACAACAAAAGTTTTTTAACCCAGATGAAGCAGAAAATTTCTACTACTTTGGAACTTATGATGTTGATTTTAATAAAAGAACAGAAATTGATGTCAAAGACATGGATTGTAGAGATGCAAATAAAAAAATAGATGATTTAATGAAAGAGGGCTATGGAACAATTGTTATCAAAAATCCTCAAGGTAAACACAGTCTAGGAGTAGGAATATTAAACAAATTAAATTTAATATTTGAAGGAAGTCTTGGATATTTTGGTGTTGGTTCAATGGATGGTCCAATTGTAAGAATTAATGGAAGAGTTGGATGGTCTTGCGCTGAAAATATGATGGCAGGAAAAGTTGTTATTGAGAAAAATGCTGGATCATGTTTTGGAGCTGCTATTAGAGGTGGAGATTTAATCTGTAAAGGTAGCGTTGGTGCAAGAACTGGAATTGACCAAAAAGGTGGTACTATAATAATTGGTGGTGATGCTGGTGCTTTTACTGGTTTTATGATGCAAAGAGGAAGAATTATTATCCTTGGAGATGTAGGTATTAACCTGGGCGACAGTATGTACGATGGGACAATTTTTGTAGGTGGAAAAATTGGTTCATTTGGTAGTGATGCTGTTGAGGCAGAGCTAACAGATTCAGATCAAGATTGGCTTAAAAGAAAATTAAAGGTTGCGGAGATCGGCGAAAACTTTGATGTTTCAAAAATGACCAAAGTTGTTGCAGGTAAAAAACTTTGGAACTACGACGCTCTTGAACCTACAGAGAAAAAAGGAGCAATTTAAATGGCAAAGAAAAAAAACGGTAACGGAAAATCTAACGGTCATTCAAATGGCAATGGTGTAGCGTCAAGAAATAAAAGTCTACTAGGTCATAATGCAATTTTTACCCCAGAGGTAATGGATGACATCCACATAAAAGCAGAACTAGGAAGATACAGAATGCGTGGAATGGCATTGATGAAAAAAATTCCGACATTTGACGATTTAGTATTTTTACCTGGAACATTAACAAGATTTGTAATTGAAGGTTACAGAGAAAAATGTGAAACAAAAACAATTATTGGACCAAGATGTGAAAATCCAATTGAATTAGATATACCTGTATATATTACAGGGATGAGTTTTGGTGCATTATCTTATGAAGCAAAAACTGCTTTAGCAAGAGGTGCTACAATGGCTGGAAGTGCTACTTGTTCAGGTGAAGGTGGAATGATTCCAGATGAAAGAAGATATTCTGAAAAATGGTTCTATCAATGTATTCAATCTAGATACGGATTTAACCCACATCACGCTCAACTTGCAGATGGAATTGAAGTTTTCATTGGACAAGGACAAAAAGTTGGAATGGGTGGTCACTTAATGGGTCAGAAAGTTACTGATCAAGTTGCAGAAATGAGATCATTGCCGGCTGGTATTGACCAAAGATCACCTGCAAGACACCCTGACTGGTTAGGTCCAGATGACCTTGCATTGAAAGTACAAGAGTTAAGAGAGTTAACGAAAAATAAAGTGCCAATTCAGTTAAAACTAGGTGCTGCTAAAGTTTACGATGATGTTCGTATGGCAGCAAAATGTGATCCAGACTCTATTTATTTAGATGGAATGGAAGGATCAACTGGAGCAGGCCCACACATCGCTGCAGCAAATACAGGTATTCCTGGTATTGCTGGTATTAGAGAAGCAAGAAGAGCTTTGGATGACGTAGGTAAAACTGGAAAAGTTACTTTAATTTATGCAGGTGGAGTAAGAGATGGTGCTGACATGGCAAAAGCTTTAGCATTAGGTGCTGATGCAATTGCAATTGGAACAGGTGCTATGGTTGCTCTTAACTGTAACAAAGAAATTCCAGAATCTAATTTTGAAAAAGAGATGGGAGTTCCAGCAGGACATTGTTATCACTGTCATACAGGTAGATGTCCAGTTGGTGTTGCTACTCAAGATCCAAAATTAAGAAAAAGATTAAACCCAGATGATGCTGCATTAAGAGTATATAATTATTTACATGCAATGACTTTAGAGGCACAACTTCTAGCAAGAGCATGTGGAAAAACAAATATCCACTCATTAGAGCCAGAAGATATGGCTGCATTAACAATGGAAGCATCTGCTTTAGCAAAAGTGCCTTTAGCAGGAACTAACCACACAGTAGGTGTTAAAGACTTCCATAAAATATAGGATCTTAGAATGGCTAAAAAGACAAAGAAAGAATCAAAGAAAAAGAACCAAGGGCAGTTAGGTAAAAAGAAAGAGACTGCAAGAGAAAAAATGATCGGTCAAACGATCGGTTATAGATATGACGTAAATCTTTTACCAGATTACTCAAGACTTACTCCATTTCTTAAAAAATATATAGAGGCGATGGGTTGGGATGATTTAAATTGGTTGGAAGACGTTCATATGGGTTACGAAGAAAACAGACCTGCTGTATTTGATAGAAATGCTAATGGTTGGGTAACAATCCCTAGCAAAATAAAACTTCCTAACAATCAACAAGACAGGGATATGATCGCAAGAGAACTGCTTGTGAAATTCCAAATGTCGCCGAATCATCCTTTAGTTGATTTAAAGAAAGCATATCTAAAGTTTTAATTTTCAATTCTTAGTTGATAAAATAATTATTAACTTATATTTTTTATAACTAAATTAAAATTGTCAGTCTCTCCAAAATTTCATAAAGTTAATTAATTATTAACAGGAGAGAGAAATATGACTGATCAATTAGGTGCTCTCACAACAATATTTACAGAGTTTTACTATTGGGTAACTGTGGTTCTTATGTTTTTGATCCACGTAGGATTTTGTATGTATGAGGTTGGAGCATCTCGATACAAACATCACCAACATACTCTTATGAAAAACACAATGCTTATACCTTTAGTTACAGTTACGTGGTTTTTCTTTGGTTGGTGGATATACTGGGCATTTCCAACAGGACCAGGATTGGCTCCTTCGATTATGACCGAAAGCACTGGTCTAGTTCTTGGAGGTGGATTTGGTGGAAATGATCTTGCTAACCCTACTAATGCATTGATGGCGGTAAATCTTAACGATCATATAATGGGTGTCTTTTGGGCAGCCTTTTTATTATTTTCATGGACTGCAGCCTCAATAGTTTCAGGGGCAGTTATTGAAAGAATAACAACTTTTGCATTTGGAATTCTTGCAATTGCAATAGGATCTGTTTTTTGGACAATAGATGCTTCATGGGGATGGCATTTTGATGGATGGATGTTGAAAATATTAGGATACCATGATGCATATGCTTCAGGTGTAATTCATGCAATTGCAGGAGGTTTTGCTTTAGGTGTTCTTGTTGTTTTAGGACCAAGAATTGGAAAATTTTCTTCAAGCGGAGAACCAAGAAATATTGGACCAAGAAACCCTTGGTTAGTAACTGTTGGATTATTTTTAATCTATACAGGTTTCTGGGGCTTTTACGCAGCTTGTAATGTTCCAATTTACGATCTTGGACCTGAGTATGGTATGGAAGGTGTAACTTTCTTTACTGCAACAAACATCTACTTAACTCCAACAACACTTAGTGGAATAACGATGAACTTTTTAATGTCGTTATCTGGAGGATTGTTGGCAGGATATGTAATATCAAAAGGAGATCCTTTTTGGACTTATTCATCAGGGCTTGCGGGTATAATCTGTGCATCTGCAGGTAATGATTTATATCATCCAATTCAATCAATGATAATCGGTATGATAGGTGTAGTTATAGCTTACAAAATGCATTACTGGGTCGAGAGAAAATATAAAATCGACGATGCAGTTGGAGCAGTAGCTGTACATGGTTATGCTGGGTTTGTTGGTCTTGTAATTTGTGGTTTTGTTTTAAACGGTTATCCTTCATCTGGTTATGGTGTAGGAGAAATGTGGGATGGAACTACCTATGCAGCGATTAATCCTTTAGGAATGTTTATTGGTGCAATAATTATGTTTTTTGTACTTGGTATGCTTCCAGGTTATATAATTGCTAAAGTTCTAAATGGAATGGGTAAATTAAGAATTCCAAAAGAAGTAGAGCTTGCAGGACTTGATTACACAATTATGGAGGAGGCTAAAGATGACGAAAAAGCTGTGGCCTCAGCCAGTAGATAAAGGAGGTATATAAATGGCAACAGTATCTAATTGGATAGATCATTTAAGTGCCTCTGAGGTACAAGGATCTGTTTATCCAGGTGTTGGCTCAGAAGGAGTGCTAGTTATTGTAGCAATCATCATTTGGGTCGGCTGGCATGTAATTTCATCTAAACAAGAAGATGGTAAGATGAATGAAATTGCTAGAAAAAGACCGGGTGCTAATGACTGGAAAAGCAATATAACAGACGGCTAAAACTTTAAAGAGGGCACATATAATTATGTGCCCTCTTTTTTAAAAAATGCAAAATCCCGAAAATAACAATCAACAAGAAAATAAAACTCCAAGTAAGATGGCAAGGTTAGCATGGCCTAAAGCCAAATATGGCGCAATCATCGCTGTTATTATTATTGTAGTAGTAAACTTATTATATTACAAAGACGCTTTATTAAATCTGTTAAAGTAAAATCACTTAAATTTATGTGTGGAATAGTTGGAATATATTTAAAAACAAAAAAGTACGAAAAGTCTTTAGGTAAATTTTTATCTGGAATGTTGGACAATATGGCAACAAGAGGTCCTGATAGTGCAGGGTTTGCAATTTACACAAAAGAAAATAAAAATAATTTTAAATATTCAATTTGTTTAAACAATTTTTCAGAGCAAGATTTTAAAAAAAAAATATCCAAATATTTTAAGAAAATAAAAATTATAAAATACTCTGACCATGTAATAATGGAAATGAAAGATGAACCTAATGAAGTAATAAAAGTAATTAATGAGAAAATTAAAGAAGTTGCAATCGTTGGATACGGTAAAAGTATTAATATTTTTAAGCAAACTGGCAATCCTAAAGATGTAGTTAAAAAGTTTAAATTATCATCCTTTTCTGGAACTCATGGTATCGGTCATACTAGAATGGCAACTGAAAGTGCTATCACAACTGAAGGGTCGCATCCCTATTCTACTGCTGAGGATGAATGTTTAGTTCACAATGGCTCATTATCTAATCATAATAATGTAAGAAGAGATTTAATTAAAAAAGGACAAGAATTTAAATCAGAAAATGATACTGAGGTTGCAGCTGGATATATTTCAAACAAAATTTCTGAAGGAAATAATTTAAAAAACACTTTAACAAGTAGTCTAAAAAACTTGGATGGTTTTTATACTTTTATTGCAGGTACTAAAGATGGTTTTGCCTTATTGAGAGATGAGATTGCATGTAAACCAGCAGTTGTTGCTGAAACAAAAGACTATGTTGCTGTTGCTTCAGAATTTCAAGCAATGGCTCATTTGCCAAATGTAAATTCTGCTAAGATTTTTGAACCAAAACCTGGTGTTGTCTATAACTGGTAATTATGAATTTTGATCTAAGTAAAAAAAAACTATCCGACATTAACAAATATCTTCAAAATATAGATAGAAAAAGTAATATCAGAAAATTTAAAATAGAGAATCCTTCAGGTCATCATGCAATATGTGCAGGTTTAAAAGATGATATTGATGTAACTATAAATGGGCATACTGGTTACTATTGTGCTGGAATGAACCAAAAGGCATCTGTTACTATTCACGGAAATGTTGGAACAGGTGTCGCTGAAAATATGATGTCTGGAAAGGTATTTGTTAAAGGAAATGCTTCACAATCTGCTGGTGCTACTGGTCATGGTGGAAATCTTGTTATTGAGGGTGATGCGAGTTCAAGATGTGGAATTTCTATGAAAGGAATTAATATTATTGTTAAAGGATCTGTTGGTCATATGTCAGCGTTTATGGCTCAAAAGGGAAACTTAATTATTTTTGGTGATGCAGATGAAGATTTGGGAGATAGTATTTATGAGGCAAAAATCTTTGTTAAGGGCAAAGTAAAAAGTTTAGGCGCAGATTGTGTTGAAAAAAAAATGGATGAAAAGAGTATTAATGAATTAAAAAAAATATTTAAAGATTTAAATATTTCTGAAAATCCCAAAAATTTTAAAAGATATGGCTCTGCTAGAAAACTTTATAATTTTAAAATTGATAATGCAGGAGCGTATTAAATGAAAAAAAAAGGCTTAAAAGAATTTAAAACATTTCCTCAATCAACTATTAATGAAATTCAAAGAGCAGCTAAAGAAGGAATTTATCAGATACGAGGGTTAGGTGCTAAGAGAAAAGTTCCTGACTTTGATGATCTAGTTTTCTTGGGTGCTTCAATGTCTAGATATCCTTTGGAAGGATATAGGGAAAAATGTAACACTTCAGTTGTGCTTGGAGACAGATTTGCAAAGAAACCCTTAAAGTTAGACATACCTATTACTATAGCTGGAATGAGTTTTGGTGCGTTAGGTGCTAATGCCAAAGATGCATTAGGAAGAGGTGCATCCTCAATGGGAACTTCAACCACAACAGGTGATGGAGGAATGACAAAAGAAGAAAGAGGTTCATCTAAGTATTTAGTTTACCAATTGCTTCCTTCTAGATACGGCATGAATCCTGATGATTTAAGAAAAGCTGATGCAATTGAAGTTGTAGTTGGACAAGGTGCAAAACCAGGTGGTGGAGGTATGCTGTTAGGTCAAAAAATTAATAAAAGAGTTGCAGGAATGAGAACGCTACCAGAGGGAATAGATCAAAGAAGTGCATGCCGTCATCCTGATTGGACTGGACCAGATGATTTAGAGATTAAAATTCAAGAGTTAAGAGAAATAACAAATTGGGAAAAACCTATTTATATTAAAGTAGGTGCAGCAAGATCTTATTATGACACTGCGCTTGCAGTTAAAGCAGGTGCAGATGTCGTTGTATTAGATGGAATGCAGGGAGGTACTGCTGCAACACAAGATGTGTTTATTGAACATGTTGGAATTCCAACTTTAGGCGCATTAAGAGAAGCAGTTGATGCATTAAAAGAATTAAATATGCACCGTAAAGTTCAACTAATTGTTTCTGGTGGAATTAGAACAGGAGCGGATGTTGCAAAAGCACTTGCTATGGGAGCGGACGCAGTATCAATTGGTTCTGCTGCTATGATGGCATTGAATTGCAATGCGGACTTATACAGAAAAGATTATGAAAAACTTGGAACAGAACCTGGCTACTGTCATCACTGTCATACAGGTAGATGTCCTGTAGGTGTTGCAACACAAGATCCTAAACTTGAGAAAAGACTAGATCCAAAAGAAGGTGGAAGACAATTAAAAAATTATTTGACTACTTTAACGTTAGAGTTGCAGACCTTAGCAAGAGCAAATGGTAAGTCTGATGTAAGAAATTTAGAGCCTGAAGATTTAGTTGCTTTAACAGTTGAAGCAGCTGCCATGGCAAGAGTTCCATTAGCTGGAACTAATTGGATACCTGGATTTAAAGAAAAAGATTGATTAAGAATTTGAATTCTAATAGCTTTTAATATGCCAAAAAATCTTTCACAAATTGCTAAACAAAAAAAAATAAAATACTTTTTAATAAGTTTTGTGGACTTGTTTGGAGTATTAAGATCAAAATTAGTACCTACTCATGCAATTGCTGAAATGCAAAAGAATGGTGCAGGATTTGCTGGATTTGCTACTTGGTTGGACATGACACCTGCAGATAGTGATATGTTTGCAATACCTGATCCTAATAGTTTAATTCAATTACCTTGGAATAAAGAAATTGGATGGTTAGCATCTGATTTATATATGGATGGAAAACCAGTTGAAGCTTCACCGAGAGTAATGCTTAAAAACCAAATCCAGAAACTAAAAGCAAAAAAACTTCAGATGAAGTCAGGTGTTGAATGTGAATATTTTTTAATTTCTGAAGATGGCTTATCAATAGCTGATCCAAGAGATATACAGTCAAAACCTTGTTATGATCAATCTGCATTGATGAGAAGATATGATCTAATTAAAGAAATTTGTGACAGTATGATTGAACTTGGATGGAAGCCATACCAAAACGATCATGAAGATGCGAATGGTCAATTTGAAATGAACTGGGATTACTCTGATAGTCTTGTTACTGCAGATAGACATGTGTTCTTTAAATTCATGGTAAAAAATCTTGCTGAGAAACATGGATTAAGAGCTACTTTCATGCCAAAACCGTTTAACAATTTGACTGGAAATGGTTGTCATGCTCATGTCTCTGTTTGGAGTGGTGGGGTAAATAAATTTTTAGATAAAAAAGATAAATTAGGACTTAGTAAATTAGCTTATAACTTTCTTGGTGGTTTAATTAAAAATGCTCAACCTTTATCAGCTTTTTTTAACCCAACTATCAACAGCTATAGAAGAATAAATGCACCCCCAACAAAGTCAGGTGCAACTTGGTCTCCAAGTAGTATTTCTTATACCGGCAACAACAGAACACATATGATTAGAGTTCCAGATCAGGGGAGATTTGAATTAAGATTAATGGATGGATCAGCAAATCCATACTTATTGCAAGCAGGTGTATTGGCGGCAGGAATAGAGGGAATTAATAAAAAAATTAATCCTGGTAAACCTCTACATTGCAATATGTATACAGATTATAAAAAATATCCAAAACTTGCAAAACTTCCAAATGATGTAGGTCAAGCTTTAGCAATGTTAGAAAAAAGCAAAATGTTAAATAATGCCTTTGGTAAAGATGTTATTAAAAGTTATCTAAAATTAAAAAGAACAGAGCTATCAAATTTTAAAAGAAAAGAAGTATTTAATAAAAGAAAACCTATTACACATTGGGAAAGAGCTAACACATTAGACTGTTAACATGAAGAAATTGGCTAAAATTTCTTCTTGGAAATATTCAAAATTTTTATCCAATAAAAGATATAATTTTTCAAGAAAGCAAGTTCTAAAACATTTATCCAAACAATTTATAGATAAAGCTTATAATAAAATATCAAAGTGGAAAGGATACTCTCCTACCCCGCTAATCAAATTAAATAAACTGAATAAAAATCTTAAGCTTAAAAATATTTTTTATAAAGACGAGTCTAAAAGATTTCATTTAAAATCTTTTAAAGCATTAGGTGGAGCTTATGCAGTTGAAGATATCTCAAAAGGAAAAAAAAATATTGTAATTTCTTCAGCAACAGCAGGAAACCATGGACGATCTGTTGCCTGGGGAGCTCAAAGATTAGGATTAGATTGTAGAATATTTGTTAGTCAGTACGTTAGTGAAACAAGAGTTAAAGAAATAGAAAAATTTGGAGCTACTGTCACTAAAGTTAAAGGTGATTATGAGAGTTCCTTAAACGAATGCATAAGACAAACTAAAAAAAATAAGTGGCATATTGTTCAAGATGTCTCTAATAAAAATTATAAATATGTGCCGCAACTTACAATGGCTGGTTATTCAATTATGATTAAAGAAATATCCAAGCAAACAAATCAGTATATTACCCACGTTTTTCTCCAAGCAGGTGTTGGAGGAATGGCAGCTGGATCCGTAGCGGGGATTGCAAGATATTTTAAAAGAATTCCAAAAATAATTGTAGTTGAACCTAAAGAGGCAGCCTGTGTTTTAAAAAGTATTGAAGCAAAAAAAATGAAAAAAATTAAAATAAAAAAAGAGAGTATTATGGGAGGCATGTCGTGTAACGAAATGTCCCTGGTACCTTGGAACATTTTAAATAAATCTACAAATCATTGTATAACTATAGATGATTCAAAAGTATCAAATACAGTTGCAATGTTAGCTAAAGCAAAGTTCAGTAATAAAAAAATTATAGGTGGCGAGTGTGCAACACCTGGAATAATTAGTTTGATTGCTGCATGTAACGATAAAAAAATTAAAAATCTTTTGGAGCTTAATGAAAAATCAAATGTACTCGTTATGGGATGTGAAGGTAATGCAGATGCTACACTATATAATAAGCTTTTATCTCAAGGTTTAAAAAAGATCTAGTTATGTCTGATTGTGCAGTTGTTTGGATTAGGGATGATTTTAGAATTAGAAATAATCATGCTTTATCTTTCGCATGTAAAAATCATGATGCTGTAACAGTTATTTACATACATAATAAAGAGTATTTTGATGGAAAAAGAGAAGCTCAAAGATGGTGGATAAGTAAATCACTGGAGAGTTTTTCAAATGATCTAGAAAAATTTAATATCAAGTTAGAGATAATTATTTCTGATGAAACTTCATTTTATTCAAAATTAAAGACAAAAGATAAAATATCGATTTATTGGAATAAAGTTTATGAACCAGATCATTTAAAGTTAGATAAAGAAATTGAAAAAATTTTAGAAAAAAAAAATATTCCATTTAAATTTTTTAAGGGAAATGTTTTAAACGAATATCAATCAATTACTAAAAATGATGGAACGCCCTTTAAGGTTTTCAGTCCCTTTTGGAGAAATGCAGAACAAGTATTTCTAGATGCAGTGCCACAAAAAACTTCAGAGATAAAAAAGTTAAAAAGTAAAAAAACCTTATTCAATTCAAAGAATACTTTTAAACAAATTATGCCTAAGAAAGATTGGTTTAAAAAGTTTGATCAATACTGGAAGCCATCTGAGGATGAAGCTCACAAAAACTTAAAAGAATTTATTAGTAACAGGATTTCAAAATATAGTGTTGATAGAGATTACCCATCAATAAATGGATCTTCAAAATTATCTCCCTATATTAGAAACGGTCAAATACACGTAGCTGCAATATATGAAAAAAGCTCAAAGGATATTAAAAAAAATATAAGTATTAGAAAATATATTAATGAACTGGGATGGAGAGAATTTTCTCACAGTTTAATTAATTATTTTCCTCAAATGTTAAAAGGAAACTTAAGGAAGGAATTTGATAGATTTCCATGGGAAAAAAATTCTAAAAATCTTAAAGCATGGAAACAAGGTATGACCGGTTATCCAATTGTTGATGCTGGAATGCGAGAACTTTATGAGACAGGTTGGATGCATAATAGAATTAGAATGGTAGTTGGATCATTTTTAGTTAAACATTTAAGAATTAATTGGAAAGAAGGTGAAAAATATTTTAGAAATTGTTTATTAGATTTTAATGAGGCTAACAATGTTGCTCAGTGGCAATGGGTTGCAGGATGTGGTGCTGATGCAGCTCCTTACTTTAGAATATTTAATCCAATTCTTCAGGGAGAAAAATTTGACAAAGAAGGATTATACGTAAAAAAATGGGTACCAGAATTAAGTAAAGTTCCTTCAAAATTTATTCATAAGCCTTGGGAGATGGAATTAAAATATCAAGAAGCAATAAATACTGTTATTGGAAAAAATTATCCAAAACCGATTGTAATTCATGAAGAGGCAAGAGCAGCGGCTTTAAGTGCTTTTCAATCATTAAAGAAAAATTAAAATCCACTCTCTCTTACGAGAAGAGCAATTATATTTTTAAAGAATTTTATAAATGGGCTATATCTGCTACCCTCAATATGAACGTAACCTGGTAATTCAAATTGTATTGAACTGTTATTTATTAAATTAAAGTCTGCAAGATAATGAGCAGTTTCGGGTCTGTATTTAAATTCTCCAGATGTAAAATTTCTAATTGCAATTGGTCCATTGTGTAATGAACTTAAAGATATGTAAGGTAAATTTTGTACAGCTGATAAATCTAAAGTGCTTGAAATTAAATGTATTTTTTTATGTTCACCATCATTTGGAATAAATACTGCGGGAGATTTTTCTTTGAACCTATCAATTTGCTCCTCTTTAATTAAGCCTTTAACCTGACCTGTTCCATAATGCACAATCCCTAATAATTGGTCGGTATTACTAACCCACATTTCTTCACTTAGCCCTGAAAAATCTTTAATTTTGCCTTTAATTGGCGACTTTAAAATTAGCTTACTCTTTATATTAGTTAATCCACGAACCTCACTTTGTAGTGCAAGCAATCTTTGTTGAAGAGTAATATATTGATCCATATTACCAGCGCTATCACTTAATCTATTAATCTTAGTTTTTGTAAGTTTAATTTTCGTTCTTAATGAATTTATTTTTTTATCTAAATCTGGTGAATAGAGTTCTAATAATTCTTGGCCTTTTTCTACTTCAGCGTCTTTAGTTACAAATATCTGTTTTATTTTACCTGGATAAGGTGAATAAACTTTTGAATATTTTTCAGAGATATATACAGCGGGAATTTTTAAAGATGATTTCCATGGTAGTACAACAATCATAGTTAAAACTGTCAGAATTGCTATTGTTCTTACAGTTTGTCTATTTAGTTTCATTTCAGACTTCATCATGTACCAGTTTTTAATTTCTTTAATAATTGGAAGCATAATGAACCAATAAATTTCAATAACAAATAAAATAATACCTAAAACTTTAAACGCTAAATGATAAACAAGTAATGCTATTCCAATAAATAAGAAAAATCTGTAAAGCCAGGTTGCCCAAGCATATATTATAAATGTCCATCTTCTCGTTGGATTAATTTCCTCTGGTGGTTTGTGATTAAATCCAAAAAGAGTCTCTCTTATTTTCCATCTCGCTAGAGCAAATGATCTTGGTTGTAAATTTTCAGCTTTTAGCCAATCAGAAAAAACATAATATCCATCAAATCTCATAAATGGACTTACATTTATTAATAGTGATGATATCCAAGAAGTGGTTGCAATAAAAAACATTACGCTTTTCATTCCACCTTCAGGTAAAATTCCCCAAATAAAAGTTGCAATTAATGCTAAATGTAATTCTGTAAGTATTCCTGCAAAATTAATTAGAAGTCTTTCTTTATGATTTCTAAGTCGCCAGGCATCTGTTGTATCAGTATATAAAAAAGGAAAAAATACTAAAAAGGCAATTCCTATTGCAGAAACTCTACAACCATAGTTTTTTGCAACAAAAGCATGACCTAATTCATGCAGGCACTTTACTATCACTAAAGTTGCAAAATAAAGCATCAATCCATTGAATGTAAAAAAATATAAAAATGTTTTTTTAAATACAGCAAATTGTTGGATGACAAGACAGATGCCAATAAATCCTAAGATATATATTATATTTCTAAATTTTGCTGATCCTAAACTTTTTACTTTATTTAAATTTCTTTCTAACCATTCATCTGGCTTAAAAAGAGGAATTTTAAAAAATAAATAACTATGTACAAGATTAAGCAACCAGTTTTTTTTCATGCTGTTTTTTTGTTGCAATAAATAATTTACATTTTGTCCTGGAGGTTGAACAATTAAATTATTCTGTTGAAGAAAACCTATAAAACTTTTTATTTCATCACTGTTGGTTTCAATTCCATCTGAATTGATTTTTTTCTCAAAATTTTGAATATCTTCCCCACCTCTCCAATTTTTAATTAGTTTAAAAGCAGTTAATCCGAGAGTAAAATATTTATTCCTAACAGCATCATAAAGTAACCACGCAGGTGCACCATCTTCACGACTATTACCTCTAAATATTTCTAAATCCTGTCTTAAGTATGGGATTATCATATACCAATTAGTTGTCTTACAAATGTGATAGGTTTTCTAAATAAGTAATAAAACAATGTAACTCTTGAGCCATAAATTTTGGCTGTTCCTCTTAAACCAATTCTTGGGGGGACTTCACCTTCATAACTTACTCCAATTTTATAGGATAAAACTTCTTCAGGTGACAATGATGGCTCGTAGGATGCTCTAAGCAACTTGCCTTTTAATGGCTTGATTGGGTTTATATCTAAAAATACTTTAACATTTGAATTTTCCTTAATAATCAATGAGTCTTTGACAGGTAACCAAACTAAAAACTCAACATTATTAGGGTTTGCTATGGTCATTATTTTTTCACCAACAGAAACTGGTCTTCCTTGCCAATCATTTTTTTGGTCAACTATCGCAATTCCTTTTTGGCTAGCATAAAGTTTTGTATTTTTTAATTTCTCACCTGTAGACTCTACTTCCGCTTTTTTTAAATCAACTTGAGCAACTAATTCCGCTAATCTTGCTTTTTCTTTATTGTCGGTAAATGAGGATTGTCTGCTTCTGAGCAGTTCCTTTTCTGCTACTTGTAGAGATTGTTTTGATAAATTATAATTATTTGAAAGATCGGTGTCTTCCAACATAACCAACAAATCACCAGAGTTTATTTGATCATTATTATTAGCAACTATATTTTTAACTACTCCATCAAAAGGAGATGTAATTAAAATTGGATTTTTTGGGACTACTTCAACAGGAGCAGTACTCGTTATTTTAATTGGGATAATTGAAACAAATATAATTATAATAATTACTATCCATGCTCTTGATCCAAATAAATGTTTTTTTAAAAAATTTTTAATTGAAAAATCTGTTAAGAATGAATTGAAAGCATGTCCATAAGTTACTGATAAGTGTCTTGATAATTCAATTTCATTTTCAATAAATTTTTCATTTCTCGATAAAATTAAATAGCCTTGTAAACCTTTTTGAGGACTTAGAATGGGAATACATAATATGTTATCTGGTAAATTTTTAGGTTTTTTTACTTTTATTTTTTTGGAAACTTTATCTACATCTAAATTTTGAATTTCTTTAAAGTTGTGCCCTGATTCATTTATAATATTTTCAATAAACGTAATTAATGGAGCAGTTCTATCAACTGTTGCAAGATCTGAAGTTGCTTTTACTTGAAACTTATCTGTTGGAGCTTTTAATAACAGAAATGAATTAATATAATCGATGATTTGTCTTGTTTCATTTGCTACAACAAAATTTAATTCGTCCTGTGTTTTAGCTTCACGAGTTTTTTTTTCTAAACCAATTAATCTTGCTATTTTAATATTTTTATCTTCGCTCAAAACTTAACAATCCCACTCATTCCTGGAATTAAAGACTCATATTTTTCATTAAATTGAGCTTTCAATTCTATTGTTTGACTAACTGCATCAACTGTTGCTCCAAGACTAATTACTTTTGCATCTAAAGTTTCACCTGTTTCATCAATTAAAATTTTTACCTCGTGACCCTTTTTTAACCATCTCAACCAATTACTAGGAACAACTATTTCAGCCTCTAACAAACCATCTCCAACAATATCCATTAAGGGCTGTCTTTGCTCTATGGTAGAAAAAATACTTGTATAAACATCCATAACTTTTCCGTTGTATGGAGCTACAATTTCGCATCTATCTACATTTAGTTTTGCAATATTTAATTCAGCTTTTGCTTTTTTAAGTGCAGATTCTGATAGTTGATATTGGAGTTTTCCAATTGATCTCATCTCCAATAATTCTTTATCATTTTTTAATTGAATATTTGCACTATCATAATTTGCCTGGATTACTTCTTTTTGAGCTTTATAGATTTTGCAATCAAAACTAATTAAAACGTCACCTTTTTTAAAAGGATCTCCTAACAGAAAATTAATATTTTCAACTCTCGCTGCTAATTCACTTGATATTGATACTTTTTCGGTTGCAGTTACTAAAGCTCTGGCCTCTCTAATCTCTTCTGCATGAGTAAAATTTAAGAATAAATAAGAAATTAAGATTGTAAAAAGAAATTTTTTCATGATTTTATTGTGTTATTTATAATCTATTAATAACGTTTGAACCATAATCATCCCAACTAGTAAACTGTTTATCTAATTGGTCTTTTAAACTTACAAATTTATTGTCGATTTTTTCGTTATTTAACTCGTCAATTCGCGCAGTATCATCATCACCAAATTCAATAGATAAATCTTTAACAATTATTTCACCATCTCTTTCGATAATAAGTTTTAAGTCTAATTTGGAAATATCTTCTGGCGGTTCTGCAATTATTTTTCCTGAGTTAGGATCGTAACTTAACCACTCAGGTATTTCAGAACCATCTTTTAATACAAGTTTAGATCTTTCAAATTTTTGTGATAGTTCACTTGGCAAATTTATAACCAAATTTGTATCAATAATTTTTGGTTTTAAAGTATAAAGAGTATCAGATCTTTTTGATTGAAGGATATCTAAAATATCTGATTTATTATTAAAATTTAAAATACTTGTAGAATTTTGATTTACTGATCCATCTTGATTATTTTTAATCAAGTTTACATTGCCACTTTCATCAACACTTATACTTGCATTTTGTTTTTTTGCTCGTTTTATTATTTGCTTATCATTTAGAATTTGTTCTGGATCAATTTTAACACTTATTTCTCTTCTCTCATTTTGACTATCTGTTGCAATAATTATAATTTCTACATTTTCCACGCCATCAGGAATATTGGTTTTGGTAGCTCCTGTCTTTGGATCTACCTTGATCCAATCAGGTAAAGGTGATCCATCTTTCATTACTCCTTCGTATTTAATAATATCAAAACCTGATTCATTAAAAATTTTAAATTTAAGATTTAAACTATCATTTTTAACTTTAACTTTTACTTTATCTGCAAAAACATCTGGTACGTCTTTTAATTTTTCTTTAACTTCAATTGAGTTAGTTTCTGCAACAAGATCAGTTAATTTAAGACCTTGTGAAAAATCTGCTTTTTTATTTTGTTTTGGAAGATCAATTTGATTTAAATTTAATTCAAAATTACTTTCAATTTTTGGTAAATTAAAATTTGATTTATTTGATTTTTCATTTCTTTTACTTTCCCTCTTAATTAATCTTTCAGCTTTTTTTTCTCTAATTTCTTTAACGACCTGTCCACCATTTTGAAGTTTAATAACTATAGAGCCTGTGTCAGTTGTAGTTCCATCTGATACAGTGTAATTGAAATATTCAAATACAATTTGACCTTTATTTAAAGTATCATCTAGTCCAGTATTAACAATGTAAGTATAACTTCCATTTGAGTTTATTATTAATGTTCCATATGTTCCAGTAAGTGAAGATCCAACTACGCCTGAAGTTCCTGCTCCCTCTAAGGCACCTGTTCTAATTTCTGTTACACTAATAGTATCGTTGGTATCAGCATCGGTATCATTGGTTAATACGTCCTTAATGGAACCATCTGTAACTGTTAAAGTTGAGTTTGTAGATATATCGATTGTGTTACTATCGTTTGATGCAGCTGGGGCATCGTTTGCACCTGTAACCGAAATTGTAATAGTTGCTGTATCTGTGGCTGATCCATCTGAAACTGTGTAGGTAAACACATCATTACCGGACTCACCAGTATCCAAAGAGCCATTTGGAGTGTAGGTATATGTTCCATCTGCTCCAATTGTTAACGTTCCATATGTTCCAGCTATTGATGTTCCATTAGAATATGTTGTTGCGGATGTAACATTGCTACTATTTCCATTTGTGTGAGAAATATTTGTTATTACTAATGTATCTGAGCTGTCAGGATCTGTATCATTATCATCAATTACACCGCTTGATGCATTTGATACTGTAACGCTAGATCCGTCTGTTACACTTGCAGTATCATCAGTTGCTGTTGGCGTATCATTTACTGCAGTTACATTGACAGTCATAGTCTTAGATGAGCTATAAGCAGTTCCATCATTTACTTGAAATCCAAATGAAGTATATGAACTTCCATTTTCATTAGAATCGGGCTTAAATCTTAAGTATCCATTTGAAATATCGAGAGCTGTAATTTCTTGGTTTAAAGTCACATCAACCCATGAAGATCCATTATAATATTGTAACGCACCATTATTTTCTAAAGATGTAATTTTAATTTTATTTAAACTTCCGCTATCATCAGTATCACTAAAATTGAATTCACTTGTTGAAAATACATGGTTTGTATCTTCATTAGTTGTAATAGTATTGTTTGATGCTGTTGGAGCATCATTTACACCTACTACCGTTATAGTAATAACGCCTATATCTGTAGCTGTTCCATCAGAGACTGTATAGTTAAAACTGTCTGTAACTATATCACCTGGGTCAAGTGCGTCGGCTGCATCTTTATTTGCAACATATGAATAAGAACCGTTAGCATTGATTGTTAATTGACCATAGGTTCCATCTAAGGCAGATCCAACTGAACCTGGGTTTCCATTTCCTTCACTTGAGCCTGCTCTTATTGCTGAAATTGTTAAAGATGAGCTTGCATCTGCATCAGAATCTGAATTAGAACTTGAACTTGTATCTATTACATCTCCAGTGTGTTCACCTGTTATATCAACAAAACTGTATGGACTTGAAAGTGAAAAAGATAAGACTGCATTTGAATTTGCTCGAGCTAAAAATGCTTTACTTCCATCATTATTAAATACAATATCATTAGGTTTATTAGCAAAGCTACCCACATCAAATGCACCATTAAATGTTGCAGTAGATAAGTTAAAACCAGTACTAAGATCGTATTCTAAAATTTCATCACTACTTTGACCTGTAATAAATAATTTTGAACCTGTTGGATTAAATGAAATACCTCTTGGTGTAACTTCTCTTGAACTAAAATCTAAACTTCTACTTGTGTATGATATTGTTGTGGTATCAAAAGCTGTTGATAGAGAATATTCATAAACATGGTGGTTGGTGTCTCCAAGTAAAAACATTTTAGTTCCATCAGTATTAAAAGTAAAACCTCTAGGACCACCGTCTTGGCTGCTAATTACTGTTGAAGAAGGAGTTGGTAACGAAGATACATCATAAGCTGTAGATAAAGAATATTCATGAATCTTTTTATTACCACCTGCACTACTGATTATATAAAGTTTAGTACCATCACTATTAAATCTGATACCACGTGGTTCACTTATGTGAGAAGAAATATCATATGTAGTGCTTTGAGAAGCAGTATTTATATCAAAAGCAGTTGTTAAAGCATGTTCAGAGATTGTTGCTGTGCCGGGAGCATGAACAACAAACATTTTAGTACCATCATGATTAAATGCTACGGAACGTGCTGTACCTGCGCTAAGTGAGTAAGGTGAACCAGTATCTTGAGAAACTCCGGTAACGCTTGTAGCATCGTTAGAAACATTTAGTGTGGCATCTTCATTTACAGTTCCTGTATCATTTTGAGCAACTGGCGCATCGTTAACTCCAGTAACTGTAACGGTTAAGTTTGCAGTATCAGTTCCACCATTACCGTCTGAAATAGTATAAGTAAATACGTCTGTAACAATATCACTTGCATCTAAAGCATCAGCAGCTGCTTGATCTGCAACATATGTATATGTTCCATCAGCTCCAACAGTTAATGTTCCATAAGTTCCTGTAACAGAGGTTCCGCTTGAATTATAAGAACTTCCACCAGATACAGCTGAGTTGGTACCACCATCCTTTTTAATTTGTGTTACTGTTAAACTATCACCATCACCATCGGTATCATCTGCACTTAATAAACCTGAACCAGAACTTTGGGTAACTGTTGCGTCTTCATTTACACTATCTGTATCTGCAACTGCTGAAGGAGCGTTATTACTGGCTCCAACTGTAATTGTTAAAGTTGTAATTGTTGTTGCTGTTCCATCAGAAACTGTATAAGTAAATTCATCTGTTCCAGCGCTTGATCCTGCAACATAAGAATAAGAGCCGTCTGCACCAATTGTTAAGGTACCATAAGTACCACTACTTGATGCACCATCTGCTCTAGTTGTGCCTGCAGAAACAGAAGTTGCGCTACCCGCTCCGCTATGCTGAATAGCTGTTACTGTTAAAGAAGAACTTGCATCAGCATCAGTATCATCTGATATAACTGTTCCAGCACTATTTGTTGCATCTGTAACTGTATTACTTGTTGCAACTGAGTCTGTGTCAGCAACACCTACTGGATCATCATTCACACCTACGACAGTGATTATTAAAGTTGCTGTATCAGTTCCACCATTTCCATCTGAGACTGTGTAAGTAAAACTATCCGTTACAACAGCACCAGGATCTAATACATCAGCAGCAGCTTGATCTGCTACATAATCATATGATCCATCAGCACCTATTCTTAAAGTACCATAAGTACCAGTTTTTGATGTTCCACTTGAGTTATATGAACTACTGCTTGAAACAGATGAATTAGACTCTCCAGTTACGGCTATTTGAGTGACTGTTAAAGTATCACTATCTGCATCTGTATCATCTAATAAAACATCACCGTCATGTTCACCTGATATATTTACTAAACTGAAAGGAGTAGTAAGAGTGTATTCATTAATATCTGCACCAGCAACTCCCACCATAAATAATTTAGTACCATCGTTATTAAATTTTATACCCCCCGGAGTAGTATCTTGCGAAGAGACGCTAATGTTTCCAACAAAGGAAGCAGTGGATACATCGAAACCAGTAGAGAGCGTATATTCGTTAATATCATTACCTTGATTGCCAGTAACAAACATTTTAGTTCCATCGCTGTTAAATACTAAACCATTGGGTAAAGTATCTTGAGAACTAATATCAAAACTATCGACAAAAGATGCCGTTGCTGTATTAAACGCGCTAGCCAAAGTATATTCATTAACATCTCTTCCACCACCTCCTGTAATAAACATTTTCGTGCCATCATTATTAAATGCTAATCCTTGAGGGGAATTTTCTTGAGAGGCAACACTAAAGTTGTTAATAAATGATGCGGTGGATACATCAAAGCCTGTAGAGAGATTGTATGCATAAACTGCGCCATTTCCCTCTCCCAAAATAAACATTTTTGTACCGTCAGCGTTAAAAACTATGTCTTGCGGAATAGTGTCTTGGGAAGCAACACTAAAGTTGCTATCATAAGAGGCAGTGGAAACATCATACCCAGTAGATAAAGTATATTCATTAACCTCATCTCCATCTCTTCCAACAATAAACATTTTTGTACCATCTTCATTAAAAGCTACCCCTTGAGGGTTAGACTCTTGAGAAGAAAGATCAAAACTATCAACAAAAGAAGCACCTGTAATACTATTTGAAGTAGCTCCGTTTGAAACAGTTAACGTTGCATCTTCTTTTACGGTTCCAATGTTATCTGCTGCAGCAGGTGCAGTGTTTGTTGCGTTTGGTATAACAAGAATTCTTATATAATCTCCAGCGGAAGAATTCGCATTTTGCGCTCCAAATTGTAAAAGATTATTTGTTCCACTTCCATGATTTGAAACAGAAACCCAATCAGAACCATTGCTACTATCCGCAACACCACCTGAACCATGGGACTGAGTAGAATTAAAGAAGTTAGTCATACCAGAGCTCGGTTTTTTACCCTCTGGCATTCTACCACCGTCGCTATCTGCAGAATTACTACCACCCCCGCTACCACTCATTGCATAAATTAAACTACTGCTATGATATGTGTTACCATCAACATTTTCTGCTCGAGTTTTTGCTTGATCAAAAAATATTCCAACTATTTCACCGTCAAAAACAACTTCTCCAGCTGAAGTACTTGTTCTTTTATTTAGGTTATCTACAAGAAACATTAGATACGAATTTACTGTAATATTACTTGAGGCATTTTGATTAGCTCCATTTTGCAATTCAGCATTTCCAGTATTGTTATCGTCATTCCAAATATATGTTGAATCAACGTCAACATTCGAAATTAAGTCTCCACTAGAAACAGAAACATTTAATTCTTCTACGGCCAAACCAAAATCAGAACCAACTGTTGCATAAGCTCCTGAAGCACCAAGTCCAACATTGCCAGAATTCATCATTGTAACATTGCTATCAATATGAGTAACTCCTGAGCCAGAAAGAACTCCAGTTGTAGATAATGATCCAAGGGCATGGTTATAATTTTTAACTTTAAGTTCTTCCTCACTAATTAAACCAAACTGTTTTTCTAATTCCCAATCTCCGCCTTTACCTGTAATATCATCTGATGCTGCAATATCGGCTTTTGTAATTTCTGAAATTTTTTTAATTAATAATTGACCTTGATCTGTTGATGCAACATTACATCCATAAAAGAGAATATCTCCTTTATCAGTTAATGATTGACCAATTGATGAAAGGGTTGATTTGTAATTATCTATTGTTTCATTATTTAAAAATGCATTTCCAAATAAAATTTGTCCTGCAGAACCATGACCAATTAAATGAAGGGCATTAATATTTTCTCTATCCTGTAAAATTTGATTAATTCTCTTAAATCCATCTTCATTAGAACTAATTAAATATACTTCTGTGTTTTCTCTAAAGGATTTAGTTATTTCTCTGTAATCTTTTACCTGGCTATCAATAAAAACAATATTTTTTCTGTCGTTTCTTGCCTCTCTAGCAACAGTTGTAAAAGGGATTTCAGTGTTAGATTGGGTTCCCTCTTTATATATATCTTTATTTTTGGAATTTTTTTTTATTTCTTGTTGATTTCTCTCATCAATTAAATCTAAAAATGTAGAAGCACCTGCTCCATCAAGCATTATTCTTTGCTCTAAAGGCTCAATAAAAATCTTTTGACTTCTTATATTTTTACTTTTTTTGTCCATTTATTTAAAGTTCTAAACGAATATTGAAAATTTAAACCTTTACCATTGCCCATTTTGAGTTTTTGTACTGTCAAAACGTCACGAATTATAAATATTAAACCCAATATGAACGATTTAGAGGCTATAGACGGTTTATGATATCAGAACCATAATCATCTTGAATATTTGCCTCAACACCAACTTGCTCAGTTAAAGATACAAATCTTGTTTGCTCTTTAATTTCAATTTGCTTTGCAAACCTTTCGGCAGAACGTTTATTAATCTTTCCTTTGATATCGTTTTTAATTTTATTTCCATCTGCATCAATTGAAATAATTGAAAGATTTAAATGTTTTAAATTTTTTGGAGGATTTAAAATTAATTCACCCTTATCTGTATCAACTTTTACCCATTTAGGAATTTTGTCTCCATTTCTTAAAACAGCAATTCCTTTTTCAAGATTTGATTTAATTTCATCAGGTAAATCAATAATATATTTATTATCTCTAATATAAGGTTTTGGTTTTAAAACTTCACCTTTTACAATTTTTTCAATTAATTTTTTAGATTTTAATTTTGCATCGTTGCCATTTATTGATTTATTTTCTGTTTCATTATTTGTTTGTTCCTCATCAGATTGAATTTCTACATTTCCATCTTGATTGACTGAAATTCTTTCTTCAATTTCACCTGCAAACTCTCTTGCAAGTTCTCTATTTTGTCTTAATTGACTAGCATCAATTAGAACTGCAATTTCATATTCATTATTCTTTTCATCAATTCCGATTACTTTAAATTCTAATAAATCTACATCAAATGGAATTTCAGCAACAACAACACCTGTTTTTGGATTTACTTTTATCCAACTTGGTAATTCACTACCATCTTTCATCTCACCTTTGTATTTTACAAGTTTAACACCTGGATCATTAAATACTGAAAACTGTAGAACCAAAGTATCCTCGGGGTTACCCTCAGAAAATGTAGTATAGTTTCCATCTTTATCTATAAATTGAGCTCGAAGATCAATTAGTTTTAAAGCTTCATTAAATCTTAATATTTTAAATTGTCCTTCATAAAAATTTGTAAATGGTAGAGGTTCTCTATCTGGCAAAAGATAAGGATCTAATTCATTTAAGGATGCTCTTTGAACTAATGATCTAAATCCATCATCTAAAACTGCACCTGGATAGTTTGTGGTTCCAAATATTTCAATTGTAAACTGTGCGCTTGCTGTAAGACCGCTTATATCACTAATTGTATAAGTAAAATATTCATATAATTTTTCTCCTGGTTTTAAGGTATCTCTTAAACCAGAATTAGATATAAAGTTGTAACCTCCATCATTATAAAAAGTTATTCTGCCGTAGTTAGTTGTATATTCAGTACCAAAAGAAATTGTTGATCCAGTCTCACTTGATTTTCCAGTTCTTATAGAGTTCAGTGTAATATTATCGAAACGGTCATGATCAATATCATTATATTTTAAGTATTTATTTTCATCGTCAAAATGCTCTAATTCTGTATTTGTATCTAGGTCTAATGTTTCTTTATCATCTACAGCTTCTGGAGCATCATTAACTCCATTAATACGAATTTTAATTTCTGCAGTATCAGTTTGACCTGTGTCATCTGTAATTGTGTAAGTAAACGTTTCATAAATGTATTCACCAGCTGGTAGTTTTTTTAAATCTTCACTGTTTGGATCTAATTCATATGTATAGCTTCCATCTGAATTTAATATTAAAGTTCCATAAGTTCCTGTTAATGATGATCCAACAGTCCCTTCAGTTCCAGATCCCTCCTCTGTTCCTGTTTTAACTCCATTTACAGTTAAACTCGATCCCTCAACATCATTATCATTCGAAGTAGTACCATTTGTTGAGTTTTTTGAGATTGAAGGCCCACCAACAGTAATTTGATCATAGTCATCTCTTGCTTTCGGAGGCTCATTTGTTCCATTAATTGTAATTGTTAAAACTGCAATATCTGTGTCACCGTCTGTATCTGAAACTGTGTAATTAAAGGTATCAGTAACCGTTTGGCCACTAATTAATCTTGAACCTGATACTTCAATGTCATTATTTGCTTGATAGGTATATGAACCGTCTGCAAAAACAGTAAGTTTTCCATAAGTGCCTTCTAGTGGATCTCCTATTGTTCCAGCTGTTCCAGCTCCCTCAGTATCTCCTAATCTTATTGCAGTAATTTGATGTGTTAAGTAAGTATTCGCTGTGTCTACATCTGTATCATCATAATCTAATGAATAAGTAGAGTCGTATCCTCTTTTAACTGTTGCACCTTCTGTAACACTATCAGTATCATCTACTGCTATAATATCATCGTTTATACCAGTAATTGTAATTACTATGTTAGCTGTAGAAGCGTTAACATCATCATCATCTTTAATTTCGTAAACAAATGTATCTGTTACTGTTGCATCTTTTGTGATCGTTTCTGCTGCAGATTGATCGGCTGTATAAGAATATTCACCTGTACTATAAAGTGTTAGGGTTCCATAAGTTCCAGTAATATCTGAAGATCCTCCTGAAGCAACTGTTGTATAAGATCCTCCATCTGGTTTTGCTTGTGTTACTCTTAATGATGCATGCTCTGCCTCATAGGACGATCCACCATTATCATCATTGCCTAAAACACCTGTTCCAGAAACGCCAGCTGTACCAGTTGCAGCAGAGCCTCCTTCAGTAAATGCTGCTGTGTCATTCGCTGCTAATGGACCAAGTCCAGTAATTGTAATTGTTAAAGTTGCAGTTTCACCTCCTGCAGTGTAAGTAAATACATCCGTTGCAGTAGCTCCTACAACAAGAGCATCCTCATTATTGTCTAAATCTGTTAAATAAACATATGAACCATCTGCAGCAACCGTTAAAGTACCATACCGACCAATAACAGCAGAGCCTGCAGACGCCGAATTACCAGTGCTCGAAAGAGCAGTTCCATTTCCATCTGTTCCACTTGTATGTGCAACACTCGTAACTGTAGATACACCAAAATCATCTACTAATAAGTCTTCATCATCACCATCACTTACAGTGATGTTTGCATCTTCATTTACTGCATCTGTGTCATTTGTAAGATCTACTCCTTTACCAATAATTGTAATTGTTAAAGTAGATGTATCTGTTCCTCCTTGAGTATCACTTGTAGTAAATGTAAATATATCTGTAACAGTTTCACCGTTATTGAGAGATGCAGCATCGTTTGCTATATAGCTATAAGATCCATCTGCATTTAAAGTTAAGTCTCCGTAAAGTCCATCTATTTTAGCACCAACATCTGCCGTCTCATTATTCTTCGCAACTGATGCGCCCGCTGTATTCGTTCCACCGTTTTGTGTAACTGTTCCAACAACAATTAATGTATCATTTGCATCAACATCTGTATCATTTAATAACACATCCCCTGTATTACTTCCTGTTGAGGTTCCAGAAACAGCTGATCCACCATTTGAAACTGTTAATGTTCCACCTTCATGAATATACCCAGTATCATTTGTTGCAGATGGAGCATCGTTTACTCCAATTACTTTTATTGTGATTAAAGCGGTGTCCGTTCCAGTTCCATCAGAAACGGTGTAATTGAAATAGTCATAAACAATATCACCCGCATCCAATGCTTCTGTAGCTGAAATGCCTGTATTTGCTGTATAATTGTACGATCCATTAGCATTTAATGTAAGATCTCCATAAGTCCCTGTAAGAGCTTGCCCTAAAGTTCCTGCTGTACCAGACCCCTCTGTTGATCCTGTTCTAACTGAAGAAACTGTTAAAGTACCACCATCTGTATCTGTGTCATCCTCTAAAACATCTCCGTCATGCTCTCCATCTAAATCAATTAAATTGTATGGTGTTCTTAAAGCATACTCTTCAACAGTATCGTTACCATCTATTTCATGAACAAACATTTTAGTACCACCGGCACCAAATGTTATTCCAAATGGCATCGTACCACTATTTAATAAATTTATATTTCCATCTAGAGTTACAGATCCTGGTGTTACGTCAAAAGCATTATCTAATGAAAACTGATATATTTTATCATTAGACTGGCAGCCTACAAAAAATCTTTTTCCATCAGCGCTAAATGTAAAACTTCTTGGTCCACTAACTGCAGCAGCTAAAGAATACCCAGTTTCATAAGATGCAGTTGATAAATCATATGCAGTTGTTAATTTTATCTGTTTTAATACTTTATCTCCTCTATCAATTATATGAAATTTTTTACCATCATTACTTACACTTAAATTTAAATGTGCGTCCGTGTATCCTGTATCAAAGCTTGTTGAAGATGTTGGTGCTGCTATTGTTAATGATGAAACTTCAAAAGGAGATGAGGCATCATATGAACATATACGGTAAGAAGCAGTGCTATCACCAGCGACACCTCCATCCCAATTAAGTACAAAAAGTTTAGTACCATCAACATTCCATACATGACCTCTTGTCCAATCTCCCTGATCATTACTAAAATCGTCATCACCTGAATTATCTACACCGTTCCAATTAGTGCTTTTGGATACTAGATTTGATTTTGTTGAGGGATCAAATGCAGTACTTAAATCCCATTGATAAATTTTGTTTTGAGCATGTCCTGTAATATACATCTTCTTACCATCGCTACTAAAACTAATTCCAGTTCCATCATTTTCTTGTGCATGAACTGCAAAAGAATCTGAACCACCAGCATGTGTTGCTGCTGTTTCAGCATTAACGCCTGCACCATCTGCAACTGTTAAAGTGCTATTTTCCTCTACTGTCGCAATATTATCTGCAGCAGAAGGTGCGCTTATTCCAACAATTGTTATTGTAATTGTTGCAGTATCGTCTGCAGTATCTCCATCACTATCTGTAAGAGTGTAAGTAAAAACATCTGTAACAGTCTCACCACTATCGAGTGTGCTTATATCTTCGTTTGCAGCGTAAGTATAAGATCCATCAGCTGCCAAAGTTAAAGTTCCATATATTCCAACAACTGAACTTGATCCTGCTTCACCACTATTACTATTACTAGCTAAAGCGCCTCCAGAAGTATTAGTTCCTGAAGTGTGCTCATATGATGTTATTGACATTGTGCTATCACCATCTGCATCAGAATCGTTTTCTAAAGCACCGCCTGATGTGTCACCACTTTCATTATTATTGTTATCATCGGTACCATCTACACCTTCATCTGCCTCAACAGTTAAAGTAGATGCCTCTTGAATATAACCAGTGTCATTAACTGCTGCAGGAGCATCATCAACTCCTAAAATTGTAATAGTAATTGTTGCGGTATCAGTTTTACCAGTGCCATCAGTTACTGTATAAGTAAATGTTTCAGTTGCAGTTTGACCAGCCAACAATGTTCCAGCATTATTAGCATTGTAAGTATAAGAACCATCCGCATTTATTGTTAAATCACCATAATTTCCTTGAAAAACAGAGCCTATTGTACCAGATGCACCTGGAGCACTTTCAGATCCTAATTGAATACCAGTAACAGCTGTTGAAGATCCTGTATCGTTTTCCAAAACATCTCCTGTATGGTCTCCACTCTCGTTATCTTTATCAGTATCACTTCCATCTTCACCAGATGATCCATCAGTAACAGTTAATGTTGAGCCTGCATTTATTCTTCCTGTATCATCGGCTGCACTTGGAGTTCTGCCAGTAACTGTAATTGTTAAAGTAGATGTTCCACTTGGGTTTGTTTTTAAAGATCCACTGCTATGCTCAGTTAATTTTGAAGTTCCATCATTAAATATATAAGTGAATACATCATCGGCAGTTTCACCATCTGCAAGCGCTATGGTATTTGCATTACCAGTTGGATCATATGTGTAGCTTCCATTAGAGTTTAAAACTAATGTTCCGTATTGTCCTGAAACAGTCTCTGTATTACTAGAAAAAGTTGTTTGAGCTGAACCGCCAGCTGTTGTTGCTGTGATACTTGTAATTGTAAAATCATTTTCATCATCATCACCATCAACATCGGTATCGTTACCTAATATATCGTAACTAGATCCATCAGTTCTATTTAGAGATGAGCCAAGTGTAACTGAATCAGTATTTACAACACCTACAGGATCATCATTGATACCTTTTATAGTAATTGTTAGTCTAGTATATGCTTCATCAGTTCCATCTGTTGCTTTATAATCAAATTTATCAACAACCGTATCATTCAAATCCAATTCATCTGTATTGGTATTTGTTGCAGCATAACTATAAGAGCCATTAGGATTAATTGTAAGAACTCCATAAGTTCCTGTAATACTTGTTGAACCAGATACAGTAGTAAAACTTGGTGGATCAGCCAATGTATCTACATAACTTGCAAGTCTTACTCCATTAATTGATAAAGTATCTCCATCATCATCAACATCATTTCCTAATAGATCTCCCGTATGATCTCCATGATTACTATTAAAATCAGAGTCTGCTGCAATCTCTTGATCCCCTGTAAATGGAGATGAATCTAAACCATCATTGGCGCTTGCACCATCTGCAACTGTTAAAGTAAAATCTTCATAAACATAACCTGTATCAGCTTTTAAGTCGGGTGCATTATTAGCATCTGCAACACCAACAACTTCTATACTTAATTTTCCAATACTATTTTTATCCACTGGAGTTTCAATTGGTCTGCCCTGTTGTAGCGTTCCAATATTTGCTTCGTTGCTATCATCTTTAAGTATATAGGTGAAATGATCCTCTACTTCTTCTCCTGCTGCTAGACCGGAGTCTGTGAAAGCTGTATAAGTATATGTTCCATCTCTATTAACTGTTAAATTTCCATAGTTACCTGTCACTGTTTGTTGTGTAACCGTAGCTGATAATTCGCTTCCAGATGAAGCATGATTCTCATCTTCCCCTGCTTTTATTTCAGAAATATAAAAACCATTCCCAAAACTATCATTTGAGTCTCTATCGATGTCATTGTTGAGTAAATTATCTGAGGTCGAAATTGTTCCACCTTCAATTGTTGAAGCGGAATCGTTTACTGCAATAGGTGTATCATTTGCTCCATTTATGGTAATTGTTATTGTTCCAGTATCGGTACCACCATTACGATCATCAATTGTATAGGTGAATGATACCGTTTTACTTTCTCCAGCATTAATTGTATTTACCTCGTTAAATTGAGCCTTATTTACACCCCAACCTGTATAAGATAAAGATTTTTCATTATCATCGTACTTTTCGATATCAGGAGATGATTGTCTTACAGCATTAAATGCATACTTACCAGTTGATTGATGAATAAACAAATTTCCATACTTTGTATTAACAGAATTCCAACCCGAGGTTAAATCCTGTTCTTTGCCAATTTCAATCTCACCTGAATCTACTTTGTCATTACTGTTAGAGTCTGTAAATTTATCATATTTAATTTTTGTAATCGTTACTGTATCACCATCAGGATCTTCGTTGCCTGTTATAACATCTCCATAACCTCCATTAAGAGCTGCGTATTCATTTTCAGTTACTGATTGAGTGCTATTAGATGCAACAGGATCTTTATTTACAGCAGGAGGAGATGCAGCATCAACTATAATTCGCAGATAGTCACCAGGATCTTTATTTTTTGCACCACAAGTAATAGTTTTGCCTGAAAACGAAAACCAATCATCTTGTGTTGTTTGTGATGAACCACCATCTTCAAAACCTCTCTTTGATTCTGAGCCACCATAAGTATAACCACTTACCTCAAAATTCATTGTTCCAACTGTTTTTTTTCCTGTTTCTTGTCCATACATCACTGCTTTAATATTATTATCAAAGGTTACGGTAGCCACATTATTTCTGTCTGATTTATCATTTCTTTTTGCATTTAAAAAAAGAATGTAACTGTCATATTGAGTACTGGTGCTTGCTGTAAGAGGTGAGCCACTCGCAAATCTAATATCACCGTCACCAGCCTGAATTTTTCCTGAGCTTATTCCTGCTTTTTCTCTTGTAACATTCCACCAACCTGAATATGTTTTTGAGTTACCTTCGGTGTTTGATCTTAGATCCTTTATTGTATGGCTACCTGTATAAGCTGTAACATAACCTCCACTTACGCTTGCAATTCCATCTTCACCAACAGTATTTTTAGAGATTAAGAGATAAGATTTATAATCTACTACTTGAACATTTTTAGTTTCAACTATTCCATATTTTTTCTCTAAATCCCAATCCCCAACTTTACCCGTTAAATCATTGGATGCTGCAATATCTGCTTTTGTAAAATTGGATATTTTTTTTAATAAAGCTTCCCCTTTATCGTTTGCTGCAATGTTGCAACCATAAAAAAGGATATCGCCTTTTTTTGTTAAACTTTCACCAATACTACCTAAAGTTGATTTGTAATTTTCAATACTTTCATTTGTTAGGAGTGCATTTCCAAATAAAATTTGCCCTGCACTACCATGCCCAATTATATGTATGGCTGAATATTTTTTTCCGTTTACTAAAGTTTGCTCAATTTTTTTAAATCCATCTTCGTTTGTTTCAATAAAGTGAATTTCAACATTTTTTCTAAATGACTTTGCTAATTTTTCAAAATCTGGAACTTGTTTATCAATGAATACGATTTGTTTTCTTTTTAATTGATCTCTTGGAACATTAGTAAATGGAAGTTCTTTTGATCCATTTTCACTTTTTAACTCTTTAAATTTTTTAACTTCTTGAATACTTTTATTTGAATTGTCAGCTTGTGATCTTTCATCTATTAGATCTAGAAAAGTAGACGATCCTGCACCATCAAGCATGATCCTTTGTTCTAAAGGCTCAATGAATACTTTCTTATTTTTTATAATTTTTTTTTTCTTAAATTTATTCACAAAAAAAAGTTTAAAAGATAAGAAAAAATTTTGTAAAAACTGTTTTAAAAATTGCCCATAATGAGCACATAAGTAAAGAATACTTCCAAAATGAAAAAAAAAATTGACTATAAAAGACCCATAATGGACGTATATGAAATAGACCAGGACTCTAAATAATTTAATAACAATTTAATGTTAAAATATTTATTAAAAATATTGTTAGTTTTATCTCTTGGGGTGGTTGTTTCGTGTGCAAAGCGAAATCCTGAACCTATTACATCTGAAGATTTTATAAAATCTGCAGAAGATGATTTGGCTAAAATACAAGAGATTAAAGAGCAAAATGATCTTTTTAATAAAGATTTAAAAATAGATTTATATACAGCAATCGCTCTTGCAATTGAAAATAACAAAGATTTAAAAGTCAAACTTTTAGAAACATCACTTGCTAATAGAAAAATAGAAGATGTAGAGTTTGAAATGCTTCCAACGATGGCAGCAAATGCAGGTTATACTGGAAGCGATAGATATAAAACTACAGCAAGTGCAACAGTACCAAGTACTGACTTAGCGGGAAGTATTGGATCCTCATATTCAACCTCAAGAGATAGAGATGTTAATGAACAAGATGTCGGTTTTTCATGGAATGCACTTGATTTTGGTCTTTCATATATAAGAGCAGGACAAAGCTCAGATAAGTTTTTAATATCAAAAGAATTAGAAAAAAAAGCAGCAAATAATATTACAAAAGATGTAATAAGAGCTTATTGGAATGCATTATCGGCAGAAAAATTAATTAAAAAATATGATCCATTATTAATTAAAGTAAATAATGCATTAAACGATAGTCAAAAAATAGAAGAGCTTTTGTTACAAAAACCAATGGATGCTCTTTTATATCAAAAAGAATTATTAGATATTCAAAGAGCTCTTCAAAGCCAGAAACAAAGCTTTATTAACGCTAAAATAGAATTAGGTGCCCTAATGGGACTTCTTCCAAACGAAAAATTTGTACTTGTTCAAACAGATCAACCATTAAACGAATTAAATATGAAATTAAAGCATATGGAAAAACATGCTTTAGTTAATAGACCAGAATTAATTGAAAATCATTACGAAGAAAGAATATCAATTGCAGAAACAAAAGCAGGTATGAGATCGTTATTGCCTGGATTAAATTTTAATGCAGCATGGACAAGTTCATCAAATGATTATTTAATGAATAAAACTAACTTTGAGTATGGTTCATCAATTGGTGCAAATTTATTAAATGTATTTAGAGCTCCAAGATTAAAAGAAGTAAATGAAATGAATACTGAAATTATTAAGGAGCAAAGACTGGCTTTATCAATGGCAGTATTATCACAAGTTCATATATCAAATATAGAATATCAAATGGCATTAGAGGAATATGAAACAGCTGATCGTTATTATGATGTTTCAAGAAAAATTACAGAGCAAGTTAGAAATGCGCAAAAGATTGCAAGATTTGGTGAATTAGAATTAATAAGAGAAGAAGCAAGTTTGTTGGTTGCAGAACTTAGAAGAGATATTGCGTTTTCAAAAGTTCAATTCAGTGTAGCACAAGTTTATACCTCTGTTGGTGTTGATGTAACAACAAGAGAAAGTTTACAAATAGGAACAAAAGAATTTGCAGAAATAATTAAAAAGAATTTTAAAGATACAGGTAAGAATTTTAAAGCAATTGTTAAAAAACCAATTAACAAACAAAAGCCTGTAGTAACAAACGATGATTTAAATATTTCAAGTTTTGAATTTGCAAAAAATACATTCAAATTAGATGGAAAAGGCAGAGTTCAATACAGTGCCAAATTAAGTAATAACGCCCCTCTTCCTGAATGGATAACTTTTTTACCATCTCAAAGAACTTTCTTAATTGATAGAAAAAATAAGGGAAATATTGAAGAAATTGACCTTACCGTCAGTGCTAGAAACATAAATACAGCAACTGAAGATACTTTTACATTAGTAGTTGATCCAGATCTAAGAAAAGAAAGGCTGGCAAAAGAAAAAAGGATTAAAGAAGAAAAAGAGTTAGCCGAAAAACGTAAGAAAGAAGAGAAAAGACTTGCTGAAAAACGTAAGAAAGAAAAAGAGAAGAAATTAAAAGCGCAGAAATTAAAAGAGAAAAAAGCAAAACTTAAAGCAAAAAAACTTGCTGAGAAAAAAGCTAAGGAATTAAAAACTTTTGATTTAAATGAAAGAGTAACTATAAAAGATGGAAATCAATTTACCTTCTTTAGTACTGAAGAGATCAATGATCTTATTAAAAACCAAGAAAAGAAAAATAAAAAATTAAGAAAAAAATTAGCGAAAATTAAGAAAAAAGAAGAAAAAGAAAGAGCTAAACTAGAGAAGAAAAAGAATAAAAAGAAAAAAATAAAAAAAGAAAAGGTAATAAAGAAAACTGAACCTGTGTTAGAGACACCAAAAGAAATGGTAAAAAGTATTGTATCAACAGATCCAGAAAATTATTTAAATGTTTATTTAAAAGCTGAAGAGAAAAATGGAAGTAATTATAAATTATATTCGGATGAAGAAATTGCAAAATTTATAAAGAAACAAGAAAAAAAGAACAAAAAGCTAAGAAAGAAATTAGATAAAATTAAAAAGAAAGAAGCAAAGAAAAAAGCTAAAAAATTGAAAATAAGTAAATTAAATTAATGAGTAAAGACGACATTAAAAAATTTATAAGCTCTCAAAAGAATATTAATATAAAAATTGATGCAAAAACCGGTAAAGCTGAGGGCAACTTGTTTAAGCCAAAACCAGTAGTATCAAATAATCCAACTATAAAAGTAGGACAAACTTTATCTGGTAAAATCGATTTTAATAAAAAGAAAAATAATACTCATAACGTAAAACCTGGCCAGTCAATATCTGGTAAAATTTCAAAACCTAAAAAATAGTTTATATTGCTATTAAAGTTTTATTTACGTTTTGGGAAATCACTAATTGTATTTTTTTTAATGTTTCTACGATTGATTTTTGTTGACTTGTGTTTTTTGGAACATAAAAAAGATTTCTCCTAGTATCTTTTTCAAGTGCTTTTGACTTTGTTAAATTTTTTAAATTTCTAATAACTGTTTGTCTTGGAATACCCGTCAAATCAGAGATAGTTGTTGGGTTTAAACCTCTACTTGTCTCTTCTCTTGTTAAATTCAAAAAGAAATTTTCAGTGTTATCAGGATGAAGATCTCTAAAATTTTTAGAGTCTTTTAAGTTATACATTTGATTTAAACCACAAGTTCCAAAAATGAACCAATTTTCCATGGACTTTAGAAATTTTCTCCAAATTAAGGATAATTCTATCATCATTGACATCAAATTAATCCAACATTTTGAAAAATTATTTAACAAGCAATCTTCAGTTATACTTTTTTTGGTAATTGTTTTGTCGTCACTTAAATTATCCACAATAATGTTCAAACATTTTGAATATTTATTTATTATTGTATCTAAATCTTTTATTTCAAATGATTTCCTATTAATATCTATATTGCCATCAACCATATCAATAAAATTTTCTTTTTTAAGATCTTCTAATTTTCGTCTAATTGTTTCTCTTGGAATTAATAATTCTCTTGATAATTCAGCTTTTTTTACTTTTCCAATGCTGATTTGTTTTGTTTTTATAAATTCTTTGTAAGATTTTTTTTTGTTATTTTGGTTATAAATTCTAAGAGCTTTAATCGTTAAATTAGAGAGAATTAAATTTGTCTCTAAATCTTTGCCTAGATAGTTTTTCCAAAGGTACAAAATTTGATACGAAAGTGGGTAATGAAATTTATTATATTCTTTATAATTTTTATTAATTATTTTAGTTATTTCTTGTTCTTCATTGGTCATCAACAAAGCTTAATATGCCCAATATGGTCGTTTGTAAAGTTAAATTAAATCAGATGATTTATGTCAGTTCTATTATTCACCTAGAAAGTGATGAATTATCGATCTTTTTTGAGGATGAAGACGATGCTCAAATAAATACAAACCCTGCCAAGTTCCAAGTAGCAACTCACTATTTTTAATACTTAATGATATTTGATTATTAGTTAATGCAGATTTTATATGAGCAGGCATATCATCTTTTCCTTCAGTGGTATGAACATATAATTTGTTATCCATAGGAGCTAATTTATCAAAATAATTAATTAAATCTGTTTGAACATCTGGATCTGCATTTTCTTGAACAATTAGGGATGCACTGGTGTGCTGAATACTTAAATTCAACATTCCATTTTTAAAATTATTTTTACTTATCCAATTAATAGTTTCATCGGTAAATTCATATAACTTTTGTCCATTTGTGTTTACTTGAAGGTTAAAAAATTCCTGTTTCATAAATATTATTCTCTAGATGTCAGTTCATATAAACGACTAATGGTACGTTTAAATGGTTTTTCTAATAATCTTGATGAAGTAAACTCATCTAAACTTTGATTACTTGTTACTGCAATTGAAATATCTTTATCATAAATTACATCTAGTAGAGTAATAAATCTCTGTTGTTGATTTGAATTAGTATCATTAAATTGTGGAATTTGATCTATTACGATAAATTTGCAGTTTTTAATTATTTCTAAATAATCTTCTGCACCTAGATTTTGATCACAAAGATCATTGAAATTAAATCTTGCAATTCCTTCATAAAAATTTTCTATTTTAAAATCTCTTCCCTTTACATTGACTGTAATTTTAGATTGATTTTTATCTTTTGTAATTGTTCTGAAAAATTTATTAATCTTAAAGTTTGTCTCCTGGTTTAGAGGATAAAAATATCTTTGTTTTTGATTATCGTTAGATTTTCTATAATCATCCTCAATTTTAAGTTCGTGTTCAATTGATTGATCTTCCATAATTTTTATGAAAGGTTTAAACTGATCTTGCTGAAGACCGTCTTTATATAATTCTGAGATTTTGGTGTTTGAAGTTACAATAATTTTTATATCCTCTTTAAATATTTGATCAAATAATTTCCCTAAAATCATTGCATCTACAATATTGGTTACTTGAAACTCATCAAAATAAATTAATGACGCTTTTGATTTAATATTTTTAACAAATTGATTTATTACATTTTCTTCATTTTTATCTTTTCGTTCATGAACAAAATTGTGAAAACTTAACATAAACTCATTAAAGTGTTGTCTTAATTTTTTTTGATCTATTTGATCAAAATAAAAATTTAAAATCATCGTTTTTCCAACACCCACCCCTCCAAATAAATAAAAACCTTTTTTGAAATTTTGTTTTGAAAATATCTTTGAAAAAAAGGATTTAAAATTTGATTGATGATATTGCTCTAGTTTTTTTATAACTGCAATTTGATTAGGGTTAACCTCTAGTTCTTGATTATTACAATAAGATATAAAATCTTTCTCAAATGTCTTTGGCATTAATTTTTTTTAGTTTTAAAATCAATACCGTACTCTGATCTTGGTCCTTTTCTTAAACCAAATGGACCTGAAATAAAAATTGTCATTGGTCTTGTCCCTGGTTCAAGATCAACCCTATGAAATGCATTAGCAGATCTAAAACCAATGTAACCTGGTCTTCTCCAAAACTTACCTTTAATTGTAGTTTCCCAATAACCTCCTCTAATTATGATTGTCATATAAGGAAATAAATGATTATGAACACCATCTCCATGATCATCATCTAGCATTTCATGAATTAAAATATTAAATGGAAACCATCTAGGTCTATTTCTAAATAAAATATAATACCTATTCATCCAAGGTTTTGCTTGATCATAATTTGGATGTGAAGGGCCTCTATCTAAAACAACCTTTTTTCGCCCTAACTTTTCAAGTAATTTTAACAACATTATTCAACTTTAATAATAGCATTACTCTTTAAAATGAACATGCCATCATCAAAAACGTTTGGTCTATTAATTTTAGATTTTCCTATTTTATAAAACCCCTCCTCATTTCCTGAAACAGCATTCAACTTTATCAATTTTCCATTATTTAAAGAGACATAAATCTTATTTTGCGCAAGGATAAATCCAGTTGGTTCAATTTGATTTTTCTTATTTTCAATATTTTTAAATATATTTGTAATTCTTAAAACATTTCCAGTTTTATCATCGATTACAAATAAAAAACCTTCTTTTGAAATTGAGAAAACATAATCCTCAATAACAGTTGGTCTTAGGCTTGAATTGATAGTTTGTTTGTATTTTAAAACACCTGATCTTGCATCAATTGCAAAAAACTCATTTCTATTATTTGAAAAGTAAATTGTATCATTTGCAAAAATAATATCTGAATTTTCTAATGTAAACGCATCTTGAAAAATTAATGTACTTTGTGTAGGTGTTTGCCAAACTAAACTTCCATCATTTGCATTTAAAGCAGTTACATCACCAATACTATTTATGAAAAATACTACTTCTCCTTTTGTAACAAGAGATAATTTTTTCTGAGATTTAATAAATGGGTTATCAGTATCAAAATTCCAAAGCTCTTTTCCATCTTTTACTGAAAAAGCTCGTATTACATTATCAAAGTCAACAGCGACAACACTATTTTTAATAATTTTTGCATTTGAATTAAATCCAACTTTACTTTCAATGTTCCAATTTAATTCTCCAGTTTCTAATTTTATAGAATAAACTTTTGAAAGATTATCAAGAACCAATATATCAGATCCAGATTGTGCAAAATATAAAATTGGTTTTAATTTTTTCTCTTTTTTTGTGTAGTGATTTACTTTCCAATATTCTTCAAAATCTGTTGAAGTTTTAAAGATCTCTCCTTTGCCTGTAAAAAATACTAAACTGTTATCTTCGGTAAATAATATTTCAGGTTGATTAAATTTAAATTGATCAATAGTTGAAAATTTATATGAAAAAGCGTTTTCAAAATTTGAGTTAAAGTCTGAATTTCCACTGTTGTTTGAATTACTTGATAAAAAGGGCTCACCCTTTGTAATTGTTGATATTTTAATATTTAAAGTAGGATTTAATTCTTGTTCTATTGGTTTTGATTTTTCAAATAAAGTTATTGCATTTGGATTTTCTTCAACCTTTTTATCCTTAAAACCACAATTCGATAAAAATAAAAGTAAAACAAGATATAAAAAAAACTTATTCACCAAAGTCTACACGTAATCTTTTTAGCGCTTCTGTTTTAATTTTTTGACTAGCATTTTCTAAGTTTGCTAATTGTTGAAAAAACTCTTTAGATTTTTGTTTTTGATTGTTTGCAAAATAATATTCTGCCATTAAATATAAACCATGAGGCTTCCAAATACTTTCCGACTTAATTACAGGATTTAAAATATTTAAAAGCTCATTTTCATTTGCAAAATCTGAATTAAATAAACCCTTTTTGAAGATGTTTAAATTTTTTGTTTCTTTGTCTAATCCACTGTCATTAATAATAACATCAAAATATTGGTTTATTTCCTCATTTGAAGTTATGAGCTGATTATCAATTAAGAAATAAAAAGCTAAAGGTGAGTAAGTACTATCTTTTTCATTAATAATTGTTTTTAATTCCTCAAGAACATCTGTTTGACCACTTTCATATTTTATTACTGCTAAATTATATTGATCAGCAAGTTTTGCTTTTTTTCTTGTTTGAAGCTCTTCATAAAGAAAGTAACCACACAAAATCAAGATTAAAACAACAAAAACTGAGATAAGAGATTTTCTATTATTAATAAAAAAATTCTTAATTCTTTCGTTACGAGTATTGGTATTTATAATATCTATTTCTTCGTCCATTAAATCATGTTCCTTAAAACGTACTGTAAAATGCCACCATTTTTATAATATTCCAATTCATTTTTAGTGTCTATTCTACATAACATTTTGATCTTTTTAATATCTCCAGATTGATATTTAAATTCAACTTCAACCTCATCTCTTGGGTTAATGCCTTTCTCAATATCAATTATTGAAATAAGTTCAGATCCTTTTAAGTTTAAATTCTCCCTATTCATATCACCGATAAACTGTAAAGGTAAAACTCCCATTCCTATTAAATTTGATCTATGAATTCTTTCAAAGCTTTCAGCGAGAACTGCTTTAACACCTAAAAGTTTTGTGCCCTTAGCTGCCCAATCTCTTGAAGAACCTGTGCCGTATTCTTTTCCACCAATAACAACTAAATCAGTTCCTCTTTTTTTATATTCAACCACCGCATCATAAACAGGCATTACTTTTTCCTCTGGATATAATTTTGTAAACCCACCTTCAGTTCCGGGTGCCATCTCATTTCTAATTCTAATATTTGCAAAAGTTCCTCTCATCATAACTTCATGATTTCCTCTTCTTGAACCGTAAGAGTTATAATCTTTCGGTAGAATTTGGTGTTTCATAAAATATTCACCTGTTGGACTTTCTTTTTGAATAGAGCCTGCTGGAGAAATATGGTCTGTTGTGACACTATCTCCTAAAATTAAAAGAGGTCTTGCATCTTTTATTTCCTTAAATCCTTCTGGTTCATCAGAAAGATTATCAAAGAACGGGGGTTTCTTTACATATGTTGAAGTATCTTCCCAATTATAAATACTGCTTTCCTCTGTTTTAATTTTTTGCCATTGTTCAGGTCCTTCTGAAACATTTGAATATCTTTTAATAAACATTTCAGCATTTAAAGATTTTTGTAAAGTATCTTCTATCTCTTGATTTGTTGGCCAAATATCTTTTAAGAAAACATCATTACCATCTTTATCTTTTCCAAGTGGGTCTTTGTATAAATCTTTGTTCATAGATCCAGCAATTGCGTAAGCAACAACTAATGGGGGTGATGCTAAGTAATTTGCTTTTACTAAAGGCGAAATTCTTCCTTCAAAGTTTCTATTGCCAGATAAAACTGAAACTGCATAAATATTTTTATCTTTAATTGCATCAGAAATATTATCAGGTAATGGACCTGAATTTCCAATACAAGTAGTACAACCATAACCAACTAAGTTAAATCCAAGTTGATCGAGATAAGTATTTAAACCTGCTTTTGCTAGGTAATCTGTTACGACTTGTGAGCCTGGCGCTAATGATGTTTTAACCCAAGGCTTTGTGGTAAGTCCTTTTTCAATTGCTTTTTTTGCAAGTAAACCTGCTCCAATTAAAACACTTGGATTTGAAGTATTGGTGCAAGATGTAATTGCTGCAATTACAATATTTCCATCTTCTAAATTATAATCTTCTCCACTTACTTTTGCAGAACTTGGTTCTTTCTTTTTAGTTATTTCCTCATAAACTTTTTTAAAATTTGAAGATGCTTCGGTTAATAAAACTTTATCTTGCGGTCTCTTTGGGCCAGATATAGTTGGAACCACTTTTGACATATCTAAAGAAACTGTATCAGTAAATTCAATTCCATCACTCGCCCATAATCCCTGTTCTTTTGCATAAGCTTCAACAATATCTACTGTTTGTTTATTTCTTCCTGAAAAGTTTAAATATTTTAAAGTTTCATCATCAATTGGGAAAAATCCACAAGTTGCACCGTATTCTGGTGCCATGTTTGCAATAGTTGCACGATCTGCAAGGGTAAGATTTTTTAAACCTTCGCCATAAAATTCAACAAACTTACCAACAACTCCTTTATCTCTTAGCATTTTAACAACTGTTAAAACTAAATCAGTTGCAGTAGTTCCCTCTGGAAGCTTATTAGTTAATTCAAAACCAATTACTTCTGGAATAAGCATTGATATTGGCTGACCTAACATGCCCGCTTCTGCTTCAATTCCTCCAACTCCCCATCCTAAAACTGACAAGCCATTTACCATTGTAGTATGACTGTCTGTTCCAACTAATGTATCTGGAAAAATATAATCTTCATCTTTATATTTTTCTGACCAAACAACTTTTGATAAATATTCTAAGTTTACCTGGTGACAAATTCCTGTTCCTGGAGGAACTATTCTAAAATTATTAAATGCTTGCTGTCCCCACTTTAAAAAAGAATATCTCTCAGAATTTCTATTAAATTCAATATCTACATTTTCTTTTAAAGAATTTGTACTTGCAAATTTATCAACCTGAACCGAGTGATCTATTACAAGATCAACTGAAGATAAAGGATTTATGGTATTTGGATCTTTATTTTTTTCTTTAACAGCTTCCCTCATTGCAGCAAGATCAGCAACTGCTGGAATACCAGTATAATCTTGAAGTAAAACTCTTGCAGGTCTGTAAGCTATTTCAGTTTTAGATTTTTTTGTTTTAAGCCATTCTTTAATAGCTTCAATTTGATTTTTAGTAACACTTAAATCATCTTCATATCTTAATAAATTTTCTAATAATACTTTAAGAGATTTTGGAAGTTTGCTTACCCCATCAAGACCATTGTTTTCAGCAGCTTTAATTGAATAATATTTATATTTTTTTCCACCGATTTCTAAATCAGATAAAGAGTTATAAGAGTTTTTTGATCCTGGTTTCATGTTTATATATAAATAGTTACAATGCTTAGCAAAAGAAGCAGTGACATAGCATAATTAAAGTAATTTATAAATTTATCATTTGTCGCGAATTTCCTTAAAAATTTACCTATAAATGTCCATAAAGTAATACTCGTGCTTGAGAAAATAAAGGCAAGTAAAACGATTTGAATCGCATAACTTAAATAGTTTTCTCCAAGCTCTAAATAAGTTGAAACAATAATTATTCCAAACAAAACTCCTTTTGGATTTAAAAATTGAAAGAAATAAGTATCAAAAAATGTAACTGGATTTTTTTTTTCTTCTTCTTTCGAACTTTTAGAAAGAGAGATCTTATAAGCTAAATATAGCAAAAATAAGGTTCCAAGGTATTTAAGAATATTTTGTAAAATAGGAAAAATCTTGAAAACATTTATCAGACCAATGGTTAGAAAAAATATTAATGAAGTAAATCCAAGGGTAACACCTAAGATAAGAGGAATTGTTTTTGTAATTCCAAAATTAAATCCAGAATATGATGCAACTACGTTATTTGGACCAGGCGTAAAGGCGGCAACAAACCAAAAAAGAGCTATTGATAATATTTCTGGATGCATACTTATTATGCAATCGGTAGACCATTTTCAGCTTTTTGAGAGGGATGAACTAAAGTTACTTTTCCATCAGCATCAATTGCTCCTAAAACTAAAACTTGCGAAACCACTCCAGCTATATTTTTTTCTGGAAAATTACAAACCGCAATTACTTGTTTGCCTTTTAAATTTTCTTCATTGTAATAGTGAGTTATCTGTGCAGAAGACTGTTTAATGCCGATTTCATTACCAAAATCAACCTCAACCACTAAAGATGGTTTTCTTGCTTTTTCATTTTTCTTTACAGATATAACTGTTCCAATTCTAATATCGACTTTGTCAAAAATGTCGTAGGTTATTTGTTCTTTAATCATTATAAAATATGTTAAGTTAAAAGTATGAGTATAGAAAACAATTTATACGAAAAATCAATCAAGATTTTAACTGATCTAATTGGATTTAAAACTGTATCAGGTCAAGATAACAGCGAATTAATCAGTTACTGTGAAAAAATTCTAAATGGCATTGGGGCTACAACTTTTAAAGTGTTCGATGATGATAATAAAAGGGTAAATTTATTTGGAACGTTAAAAGCAAAAAAAACTAACGGCAAAAAACCAATAATTCTCTCTGGTCATACTGATGTTGTTCCAGTTTCAAAAGGTTGGTCTAGCGATCCATTTGTTGCAACTATAAAAGGGGATAAACTTTATGGGAGAGGTTCGTGTGATATGAAAGGTTTTATTGCATGCACACTTGCTTATGCGCCCATTTTTAAAGATAGTGATTTAGATAGAGATATTCATTTTTGTTATACATTTGATGAAGAGACGGCTTGTATTGGTGCGCCTTTATTAATTAAAGAATTAAAAAAGAGAGATATTAAAGATGGTATTTGTATCATTGGCGAGCCCACAAATATGAAAATCATCGATGCTCATAAGGGCATGAATGAATATACAGTTCATTTTGGAGGACTTGCTGGTCACAGTTCTAAACCTCACTTAGGAGTAAGTGCAGTTGAATATGCATCAAGATATGTAAATAAACTTTTAGAAATTAGAGAAAGCTTAAAACAAAGAGGACCAAAAGATTGCATCTTTGATCCACCACATTCAACTTTATCTGTTGGAGGGATTAAAGGAGGTATAGCTCACAATGTTATTGCAGATAAGTGCAGTGTTGAATGGGAAACAAGACCAGTTGTAAAAAAAGATGCAGATTTTGTAACTCAAGAAATTGATAAATATGCTAATGAAATTTTATTGCCTGAAATGAAAAAAGTATTTCCAAATTCATTTATTAAAAAAGAAGTAATTGGTGAAGTTATTGGGTTTGATAGATTAGATCAGTCTGAAGCTTGTGAGTTTGTATCAAGTATTACAGGAGATAATTCAAGACAAGTTGTATCCTTTGGAACTGAAGCTGGTTTATTTCAAGAGGTAGGTATTAGTACTGTCGTTTGTGGACCAGGTTCAATTGAACAAGCGCATAAAATTGATGAATTTATAGAACTGAATGAATTAAAAAAATGTCTTAAGTTTTTAGAGGGTGTGAAAAATAAATCTATAAATTAGTTCCAACCACCAACCGATTTAACTTCCAAAAATTCAAGTAAACCCTCTTTACCAGCCTCTCTACCAATACCAGAATGTTTAAAGCCACCAAATGGAGCATCCACTGCAATACCAGCACCGTTAACATCTACCATTCCTGATCTAAGTTTTCTTGCTACTCTTTGAACTTTATCGTTATCTTGGGTTTGAATATAATTTGTTAATCCATAATCAGTATCATTTGCAATCTGAATAGCTTCCTCCTCAGTTTCAAATGGAATAACAGATAAAACTGGACCAAAAATTTCAGTTCTTGCAATTTCCATGTCATTATTAACATCTGCAAATACTGTAGGTTTTACATAGTAACCATCATTTAATCCATCGGGTTTTCCTGGTCCACCAGCAACTAATTTTGCTCCCTCATCAATTCCTTTTTGGATAAGTCCTTGGATTTTATTAAATTGTGTTTCTGAAATAACTGGACCTATGTGTTCGCCCTCTTTATTTGGATCGTCTACTTTAAATTCACTTGCATACTTTCTTAATCTTTCAACAGCTTCATCGTAAATTGGTTTTTCAACCAACATTCTTGTTGGAGCATTGCAAGATTGTCCTGAGTTTCTAAAACATCTTAAAGCACCTCTTTCAATAGCTTCTGCATCTGCATCTTTGAATATAATGTTTGCACCTTTTCCACCTAATTCTAAACTTACTCTTTTAAAATCTTTTGCTGCATTTTGGGAAATTAAAGCCCCTGCTCTTGTTGAACCGGTAAATGAAATCATATTTACATCTGGATGACTTGTTAAGGCATCGCCAGTAGTTGCGCCGTCTCCATTTACCAAATTAAATACACCTTTTGGAAATTTTGCTTCATCTATTAATTCTGCAATAATCATAGCAGATAAGGGTGCTAACTCTGATGGTTTTAAAACCATTGTGCATCCAGAGGCCAAAGCTGGAATAACTTTCAATGTAACTTGGTTAATTGGCCAGTTCCATGGTGTAATTAATGCACAAACACCTTTTGGTTCATATATCAATCTTTGATTTTTTGCGTGTTCACCTAGTGGTTTTTCAAATTCAAATTCTTTTAAATAACGAATGAATGATTTTGTGTGACTAGCGCCAGTCCCTGTCTGAAGTTTTAATGCAAAATCTTTTGGTGCTCCCATTTCCTGAATAATTGCATCCGTAATATCGTTCCATCTTTTTTTATAAAGTGCGTAAAAGCTTTCTAATAAACTTAATCGCTCCTCTTTTGAGGAAAATCCCCAAGTTTTAAAAGCTTCTTTAGCAGCTAACACTGCATCATTAACATCTTCTTTTCCACCTAAGGAAATAACTGCACAACTTTTTTCAGTTGCAGGATTTATAACTTGAATATCTTTTGGATTTTTTGGTGCAACCCACGAACCATTAATATAAAAATTTTTCTTTTCAATCATGCGCACAAATTATCCCTTCTTTATGATTTTGCAAATAAATTTGTTAATTCGTAAACAATTGTAGCAGCAGCAAGAGAAGTAACTTCAGCATGATCATATGCAGGTGCAACTTCTACGACATCTGCCGAGATCAAATTTAAACCTGACAATCCTCTTAGGACATTAACCATTTCTCTAGTGGTCATCCCTGCTATTTCAGGTGTTCCTGTTCCTGGTGCAAAGGCTGGATCAAGCACGTCAATATCAATAGATAAGTACAAAGCATTATCTCCAACTCTTTTTTTAATTCTTTCTGCAATTTTATCTGTTCCCTCTGTTTGAAATTCGTCACAATGAATAATTTTAAATCCAAAACTTTCATCATTCTTTATGTCATCTCTACTGTATAACGGACCTCTTATACCAACATGCATAGAGGCATCATCTAGAAATAAATTTTCTTCTCGGGCTCTTCTAAAAGGAGTTCCATGTGTGTAGGGTGCACCAAAATAAGTATCCCAAGTATCTAAATGAGCATCAAAATGTACCAAAGATACTGGACCGTTATTCTTTTTGTTTGCAGCTCTTAATAGTGGCACTGCAATTGTATGATCACCACCAAGACTAATAATTCCACCCACTTTATTCAATAAATCTGTTGCACCAACCTCAATTTGTTTAATGGCTTCATCAATATTAAATGGGTTACAAGCTATATCGCCTGCATCTGCAACTTGTTGAACCTTAAACGGCTCAACATCATAACTTGGGTGATAATTAGTTCTTAAATGTCTTGAGGCTTGTCGAATACTTTGAGGTCCAAATCTTGCGCCCGGTCTGTAACTTGTTCCACTATCAAATGGAATTCCAACAATTGCAACATCACAACTTTCAACATCTCTTAATTCTGGTAATCTTGCAAATGTGCTTGGTCCTGCATACCTTGGAACTTTTGTTCCACTAACTGGTTGAACTGGATTTTTATTTCTTTCTTTTTTCATTTTATAAAAATCTAAGATAATATTATCTTGTCTAATTCGTCTATAATTAATTAATGAGAATTTTAATATTATTGTTGTTTTGTTTAAATATTACTTACGTAAATGCTGATGAAATTTATAACTTGCTTAAGATACCAAATTTAGAAATTTTCAAATTAAAAAGTAAAAATAATATTCGATATTTAAATACAAATAATGATTTTAAAATTGGTGTAGATGACAACATTACTTGTAAAAAGACAAAAAAAATTAATTTAGATAAAAAATTTCCAGTTATTGAAAAAAATCTTAGTTTATATAATTCAAATTTTCTAAAAAAAATTCAGCTAAAATATATAGTTTTGTGTGAGGATCTATTTATTTCAGAGATAAATACTGGCGGAATACCTGATGCTCAGAAAAGAACACTTATATTGGATATAAATTTTAATCAAAAGTATTTTGAAAGAATGATCCATCATGAAATATTTCATATGATTCAAAGCAGTCACCGAAATTACTTTGATGAAGAATTATTTTCAAATTTTAATGAGCCAAACTTCACTTATGCTGAATGCTCTACCTGTTCCAATAGACTTAATTTAGATTTATATGAAAATACAAAGGGATTTTTAACTGAATATTCAATGTCAATTCCATCTGAGGATATGGCAGAAATTTTTTCTTTTTTAATGACTAATAAATCTAAAGTTAACGAAATTACACAGAAGGACAATATTTTAAAAAATAAAGTTGAGTTAATTAAGTCTGGATTATCTAAAATTGATAACAATATTTTATGATCAAAGCGGTTAAGGCATCACTTTCAGAAAAAATATTATTTATGTTTTTAATTTGTCTTGGTATTTTTGCTGTTACATCTTTTTTTTTACTAAAAAATAAATGTCTATCCGTTAAAGAAGTAAATTTAGAAAAAGTAAATTTTCCTGATCCTGAAAATATAGCAATTATGAATGTTGAGTGTGGGAATGTGGTGATTGAATTATATCCTGAAATTTCACCTAACTCTGTTGAAAGATTTAAAACTTTAATTAACAAAGGTCTATATGATGGGTCAGCTTTTTATAAAGTTATTGAAAATACTTTAGTACAGGCAGGAGATTTAGAATATGGAAAAAAAGAATATTTGGATTATTCAAAAATAGGAAGTGGTAAATCAAAACTTGGAACCCTTAAATCGGAACTGAATGACGATTTTGAGTTTACGGAAGGTAGTGTTGGATTTGCAAGATCAACAGAATTTAATACAGAGGATAGTGAGTTTTTTATTACACTAAAAGAAATACCTATTTATCAAGGTGAATATACTCCGCTTGGTAAAGTGATATATGGTTTAGATATTTTAGAGAGAATAAAAACAGGCAATAAAGCAATATACGTGCTTAGGCCTGATTTTATTAACTCTTTTAAAATGTTAAATGCTAATTAACTAAAGGTTTACCTTTAGAAAGTGTGTGCTTAATTCTGTCTTTAGTTTTTTGAGTTTCAATTAAATTCATAAAGGAATTTAATTCTAGTTTATATAAATCATCCTCTGACAAAGTTTTATCAATTGTAGTGTCCCCTCCACTTAATACGTTTGCAAGCTCACTACCAACGACCATTCCGTGATCTAAAATTACTTTGTCGTTGTATAATTTTTCCAACAATTTAACCATTTTTTCCTTTAACGGTTTTCCTGCTAATTTAAAAGTTGCTTCAGCTGGAGGGGTAAAATCTTTGTTCTCCTCCAAGATAGATCTTGAAACATTCAATAAACTATTTCTACTCATGATTTTTTTATTTTCAGGAAGCAAGTATTTAAGAGGTTCTGCCTCAACTGGTGAAGTTGCTGTTTTACCGTAACCTATAATATCAAAAACTTTTAATGGTGCATAATCTGGATCATTTTTTGCTTCCTCAGTTTGCGACCATCTCCATAACATTTCTTTACATCCTCCCCCTGCTGGAACTAAACCAACCATAGTTTCAACTAGCCCAACAACAATATTGGTATGGGAAGCCACAAAATTACTTTGCACCAGAACTTCAAATCCACCTCCTAATGTTAGTCCTGAAGGAGCTGAAACAACTGGATATTTTGAATATTTAAGTTCTTTACAGGTATCTTGGAAGTATTTAACGAATTTTTCGATCGAACTGTAATCACCCTTTTCTGCAAAATTCATTGTGTAAGTTAAATTTACACCTGCAGAAAATTGCATACTTTCATTAATAATAATTAAAGGCTTATCGGTTGCTTTCTTTAATGCATCCATCGAGTCGTAATCTAATGCGTTAGCTTTAGTTGTAAACTCAACTATATTAAAATCATTAAATCTATAAATCTCTGCTGAATTATTTCCATCTAACTTTATTGCTTTGGGTTTAATTTTTCCTAAAGTCTCTATTTCAGTATATTTTTGTCTTTCTCCATAAAAATCTTCATTTTTAGATTTTGAAAGTTCCTCTAAAAATTTATTGTTTTCAAAACCATCTAATTTTTCAAAAAAGTTACTGACACCAATTTCTTTTAACATTTCAAAAGGCCCTCTTGACCAATTGAAACCTAAACGCATAGCTTCATCTATATCGTTAAACTTATCTGTAATTCCTGGAACTAGAGACGATGCATATTTAATAATCTTTGAAATAACCGACCATGCATAATCTCCGTATTTATCACCTCTGTTTATTAATTTTAATAAATCAACTTTTTCTGATTTAATATCTATTTTTTGTGATGGTGAATATTCTCCTGTTTCTAAATTTATAGCCTCTAGAATTTTTGTATTATCAACTTTGTTCATTCTATAGAAACCACCTTTGCCTTTTCGACCTGTATATCCAGTATCAATTAGTTTTCTTATTAAAGGAATTTCTTTAGCTACTTCTTGAAAGTTATCATTTTCTGGAAGCTCTTTGATGAAACTTTTTAATACGTCTGCCATTAGATCAATACCAATTAGATCATAAAGACCAAAAACTCCTGTCTTTGGTATTCCCATAGGTCTACCAAAAACTGCATCTGCTTCTTCTATGGTAAGCTTCATTTTAAATGCTTCTGTCATTGCAATTTGCATTGCATAAACGCCAATTCTATTTCCTAAAAAACCTGGAGTATCATTACAAACAATAGCTCCTTTTCCTAAATCTTCTTCACAAAATAGTTTGAGTTTTTGAATTTTATCTAAATCAGTATTCTCGTTTTTTACAATTTCGAGTAAATCCATATATCGAACAGGATTGAAGAAGTGAGTGATACAAAAATCTTTTTTATCATCCTCTGTCAATTTCTCAGATAAAACGCTTATCGGAATTGACGAAGTATTTGATGAAACTATAGAGCCTTTCTTTCTTTGCTTAAAAATTTTGTCATAGATATCATGTTTAATATCAATACGTTCTACGACTGCCTCAACAATCCAATCAGCCTCTGATACAATATTAAAATCATCATTAATATTTCCAACTTTAATCCCATCTATTTTTGATTTATCAATTAATAGTGGGGGTCTTGATTTTTCTATTCTCTCTTTGGCTTTTTGACTGATCTCTGTTTTTAAATCTAATAAAGTTACTGGAATATTTGCATTACATAGTTGCGCTGCTATTCCACTGCCCATCGTTCCTGAGCCAATGACAACTACATTATTAATTTTCATAAAAAAACTTTTATATAAGATTTAATTTTGTGTGTAACAAAAAAATTGTCCTAATTGATATTTTGTTGTTTTTTTAAATCCTCTACTTTTATATGGCAACGTATTGAGTTTCCATTTTCACCAATTTGCCATGGTGGGACCTCGTTTTTACAAATATCACCAAGGATTCTGGGACATCTGCCTTGAAAAGAGCAGCCTTTTTCGGGTGGCTTCTCTTCAACTATATCTTCAGCAACTAATTTTGGTTTTACATCTGGATCAGGCTCTAAAACTGCACCTAATAGAACTTCAGTATACGGATGTGATGGTAATTGATAAACATTTTTTGAAGGACCAATTTCACATAGTCTTCCTTGATATAAAACTGCAACTCTATCACTAATTGCTCTTACAACTGCTAGATCGTGAGATACAAATATATAAGTTGTACCAAAATCCTCTTTTAATTCTTGAAGTAAGTTTAATACAGCTGCTTGAACTGAAACATCAAGTGCAGAGGTTACTTCATCACAAAGAATAATATCTGGTTTTGCAGCAAATGCTCTTGCAACAGCAACTCTTTGTTTTTCACCTCCTGATAATTGTCTTGGGTATCTTGTTAAATAAAATTCCCCAAGTCTAACTTTTTCAAGCACTTCTATAATTTTTTGTTTTAGTTCGTCTCCCTTTAATCCAAAATATAATCTTAAAGGCTGTGATACTATTTCTTCAACAGTATGATTTGGATTTAAAGATTCATCTGGATTTTGAAATATCAATTGAATTGCTCTTAAAAAACCTGGATCTCTCATTTTTATATCATTTGATAAAACTTTATCTTTATCAAACTTTATCATTCCATCTTTTGTTTTTAATAATCCTGCAATTGATTTTAATATCGTTGATTTCCCACTACCAGACTCCCCTACTAGCGCGAGAGTTTCTCCTTTGTTAATATTGATATTAATATCTTGGACTGTTGGATTGCTATCATCAATTTTATTTAACAACTGATCGATAAACTTTTGTTTAGCATAACTAATTGAAACTTTTGAAATATCTAAAATTTCGTTTTGCAAAACATCATTGTTTATTGATTTTACAGTGTCTAGATTTGTTTCTTTTACGTTGATTAATTCTTTATATTTAAAACATCTAACGCTCGTATTTAAATCATCAATGTATTCTAAAGTTGGTGAATTATTTTTACATTTATCTTCTGCAAGATCGCATCTCTCATAAAAACTACACCCTGTTTTAATTGTTCCTGGCTGAGGTTGGCTACCTGACATAGAGTCTGGTAAACCTGGAGAGGTAAGTTTTGGAATAGACTTTAATAATCCAAATGTATACGGATGAATTGGGTTTTTTAATATACTTCTTACTGGACCATCTAAAACAATTTCACCAGAATACATAACAATTACTCTATCGCTAACTTGTGCTATTGCTCCAAGATCATGACTTACATAAACCATTGAGGTTCCTGTATCTTTTGCAATAAAATTTAATAATTCTAATACATGGGCCTGTGTTGTTACATCTAATCCCGTTGTTGGTTCATCTAATAACAAAAGTTCGGGATTACCTGCTAAAGCCATTGCAACAGCTACCCTTTGTTGCTGTCCGCCTGATAATTCATGTGGATATCTTTGGGCCATTATCTCGGGCGAAGGCAATCTAACTTTATTCAGTAATTCTGATATTTTTTTATCTCTTTCCTCTTTTTTTAAATCTGTATGTAATTTTAAAGCCTCATCAATTTGATATCCAATTTTAAGATTAGGAGTAAGTGATTGACCGGCATTTTGTGGGATCATTGCTATTTTTCTACCCCTTATATTTTCTAGATCTTTATTTTTCATTTCTAGAAGATTATTTGAATGGAATAAGCACTCTCCAGAAATGGTATAAAGGCCGTGTTTTACATAGCCCATCATAGCTAAAGCTAGAGTACTTTTTCCTGAGCCAGACTCTCCAACAATCCCAACAGTCTCACCTTTTTTAATGGTGGTTGAAATATTTTTTAGAATGGAAATCTGTTTTCCTTTTTGACTTGTAAATCCAATTGTAAGATTATTTATTGTTTGAACCGCACTATCCATTTTAAACGGGTGCCTTTGTTGATCTGTCTATTCCAAGTGCTTTTGCAAATGCATCAGCTGTTAAATTAATTCCAATGATTAATGAACTTAATCCAAATATTGGAGCTAACACTGCCCAGTACGCAAAAGACATTAATCCTCTTGCATTTGAAATCATTAAACCCCAATCTGGTGTTGGAGGACTTACTCCAAATCCTAAAAAAGATAATGAACTAAATCCAAGTAACATCCATGACCATCTCATAGCTCCTTCGACCATAATTGCATCTCTTACATTTGGTAAAATTTCATTCCAGATTATTGATAAGTTGCTATGACCTCTTGCCCTTGCTGAAACTATAAAATCTTTAGCAATCACATCGTGTGTTGCTGCCCTTGCTACTCTAACAATACCTTTTCCATAAAAGAAACCGAGCGCTGGAATTAAAACAAGTGTAGTAGTTCCTAATAAAGAAACAATTAAAAGCATTGCTAAGATCCATGGAATCGACAAAAACGCGTCTATAATTCTCATAACAACGTCATCTATTTTTCCACCAACCAGTCCACAAAATATTCCCAATGCACCACCCCAAAGTAACGCAATTAAAGAACCAAAAAATGTAACTGTTAAAGCAGTTCTGCCTCCTAAGATGGTCCTAGTAAAAACATCTCTTCCTAAACTATCAGTTCCAAACCAATATTCAGATGATGGTGCTTGAAGCATTAACGAAGGATCAATCGCTTTATAATCATAAGGTACATATAAAGGACTTGTTATTGCAAGTATCACATGGAACAACAAAATACTTAAACCAATCAAACCTGAAGGTTTTGAAGCCATAGTTTTTATTACCTCATATACTTTTTGTAGATTATTTTTCTTTTGTTCTTTTTCTAATGTCATTTATTTTTTAATTTGTAGGGATTTAAGTCTTGGGTTGAGCATTAACGTCATAAGATCTGCAATTAAATTAATGCTCACATAAATTGATGCTAAAATAATTGCTAGAGCTTGAACAACGGGCAAATCCCTATTCGAGATAGATTCTATTACTAATCTACCAAGACCTGGGTAGTTAAAAACAACTTCCGTTACAACAACTCCCCCTAACAACCATGCAATTGTAAGAGCCACTACATTTATTGCTGGTAGTAAAGCGTTAGGAAGCACATGCTTAAATACCATTGTCCAATATGGAACTCCTTTTAAAATTGCCATTTGAACATAGTCACTTGCCATAACTTGAATAACACTTGATCTGACCATTCTTGCCATGTGCGCAGTCATAATCATTGAAATTGCAATTACAGGTAAAATGATATTGGGTAATAATTCTGAAATTGATGCACCCGTTGGTACAATTACAATTCCAGGAAGCCACTCTAACCAAATAGCAACAATTAAAATTAATAATGTTGCACTAATAAATTCAGGAATTGTCATTGAAAAAATTGTAATTGTTGAAATTATAATATCTGGAAGTTTATCTCTCCAAAGAGCAGTTATAATTCCAAGTAATAAAGCAATAGGAATTCCTATAAGTATAGAGGCAGATGCAAGAACCATAGAGTTTTTAACCCTTGGTCCTAAGACATCGTTTATTCTCATTTCACCACTTAAAGAATAACCAAAATCACCTTGAAGAACTCCAGCTGCCCATGAAATATATCGTTCATGCGCTGGTGTGTTTAAACCTAATCTTTCATAACATGCCTCTAAAGCTGCACCGTATGCTTCTCTTTCAAGATAAGTTGTACAAGCATCTCCGGGCAAAACCTCAACACCAGAAAACGTAATTAAAGAGACTATAAAAAGAGTGATAAAACCTAGAAGTATTCTCTTTAATACTAATAATAACATTGTTTAAATTTAAACTAATTAAAAATATTTTAAAGATAGAAGAAAATTTACAGGCCTAAATAATTAGGCCTGTAAATAAATTAAGTATTATTTCATTTTTACTTTATGCCAACGTACTGAGAAAACTTCAACTTCATCTAAATTTTTAACATTTGAAGAAGTTACAACTAACTTAGATACGTGGTAAGGAATCATAGTTCCAGATTCTTCCCATAAAGTCTTTTGAGCATTTTGATAAGCTTTTTTTCTTTTATTAAAGTTAAGCTCACCTCTTGCTTTTGCTAAATTTTCATCAAAAGCAGGATTTTTAAAGAATGACTCGTTCCATTTTGCGCCACTGTGATAAATTTCATGCAACGCACTGTCTGCTGGTCTTTCATTCCAACGTGTCATAGCAACAGGTTTTTTCATCCAAGTTTCTTTCCAATAACTCTTTGATGGAGTCATTTTCACTTCAGCTTTGATGTTTGCTTTTGCTAATTGTTGTTGAAGAACTTCAGCAATAGTTGGCCAAGTTGGTTCTTTTGTGGAAACGTGAATTACCATATCAATTCCGTTTGGATATCCAGCTTCCTTTAAAAGACTTTTAGCTTTTTTTATGTTTTGAGGACACTTCATTTTCAAACGATATTGATCTGAAGGAGCTACAGGAGTATCGCACGCAACAGTTGCTGCTCCACCCATAACTAAATCCACAAGCTCTTGTCTATCTACAGCTAAACGAACAGCTTTTCTCACTTTTGGATTATCAAAAGGAGCTGTGTCTGTTCTCATAACCATTCCTCTCCAGTTTCCAGTTGGAACAACTGAAACATTAAATTTTGAATTTCCATCAAAAATTTTCTTTTGGCTAAATGGTACGTATCTGTTCATATGAATTTGACCAGTAAGAAGAGCTTGAACTCTAGCTTCACCATCTGGTATTGCGATTACATGCACTTCAGCTAATCCTGGTGCACCTTCCCAATAATCAGGGTTTGCTTTTAGAATTGTTGTTCCTTCTGGATCAAATTTATCAACGATAAATGGGCCAGTACCAACTCCAGTTTTACCAATGGTATCTCCAGATCCTGATGGGATCATTCTTAACCTGTAGTCAGTTAGCAATAATGGAAAGTCAGCAAAAGAAGTGTTTAACTTCATTTTTACTGTATGTGCGTCAACAACCTCAATGTCTGTTACTGAACTCATACTTTTCTTAGCAGGAGATCCAATATCTGGATCTTTAACTCTCATTAAAGAATATTTTACATCTTCTGCATCAAAATCAGATCCGTCATGAAATTTTACACCTTTACGAAGATTGAAAGTCCATTCTGTTGCATCAGCATTGGCTGACCAATCAGTTGCAAGCTCAGCAGATGTTACTCCTTTAAGGTCTTTTCTTACTAAACGGTTTTGTGTCATTATAACAACCTGAAACAATCTTCCTTTTGAAATTGCATCAAGGTTTGTGTCTTTTCCAAAACCTAAATCATGTGAAATTTTAAATACTCCACTTGATGCATTAGCTAATGAAAAAGAGAATAACAACGATACCAGCGAAACTGATATCAATTTACAAATTGTTCTCATAATTATTTCCCTTTGTTAAAACAGAAAGTTAACAAGTACGAACTTTGATATCAACATAGAAAACCTATTGAGTTATTTGGGGTTTCCTGTTTATCAATTCGTAGTATAAACTATCGTAATAATAGAAACTTACATGCACGACTCCTTAAAAAAAGTACGTTTTTCAATAAAACCATCGATGATTGAAAAAGGTAGATCTCTTGAATTGGCAAGAACTTTACCTGTTCATCCTTTAACGTATCAGGAGCTACCATTTGACCCAGAATATTCACAGTACGCAGGAAGATTAACAACTGAAAAATTATCTAATGCAACACCAGATGAAATGTATTGGAAAACAAGACAAGAATTAATTTTAAGACACACTGGTGAATATCCTTATGAAGTTGCTGGCCCAGATGCTTTAAAACTTTTACAAAAAATTTTTCCAAGAGATATTTCAAAAGTAAATGTTGGAAGATGCTCTTATCAATTTGCATGTTATCACGATGGCGGAATGATTACAGATGGTTTGTTATTAAGAATTGAAGAAAATAAATTTTGGTTTGCTCAAGCAGATGGTGATTTATTTTCATGGTACAAAGCAAATGCACATGGATTAAACGTAAATATTACTGATCCAGATGTGTGGGTCAGCCAAGTACAAGGTCCTAAATCAATGGAATTACTAGATCACTTAATTGATGAAGACATAGCTAAAACTTGGAAGTACTTTGATTGGACAACAGTTACAATTAAAGGAGAAAAGCTAATTGTAAGTAGAACTGGCTTTACTAACGAACTTGGTTGGGAGCTTTATTTACGACCTGAAAACAACGCTGAATTAATTGGAGATTTAATTTTAGAAGAAGGAAAGAAAATGGGAATGATCTTAACCGCTACTCCCTCATTTAGAGGAAGGCGTATTGAGGCTGGACTTTTATCAGCTGGACAAGATTTTGATAAAAATACAAATCCATTTTCTGTTGGTCTTGGAAAATTTGTTGATCTAAATAAGGAAAATTTTATTGGAAAAGAAGCTTTAGTTGCTGCTGATAAAAATTGTAAAACTTGGGGAATAAGAATTAAAGATGGAATAGCACTAAAAGGAAATAGTCTTAATTTAAAAGACAAATTAGTTGGAAAAGTTACATCAAGCACATGGTCACCTTATCAGGTTTGTGGAGTTGGAATAGTTCATATGAAAAATAATGATTTAGGGCCTGGCGCAATTTTAGATGTAAAGTGTACAGATGGGAATATTAGAAAAGGTGAGCTTTGCAAACTGCCTATGTATGATGCTAAAGGAGAAATAGTTAGGGGAGTTAACACAGATATTCCATCACAACCAAAACCATGGGAAGGCCTTTCTAATAATTAATGGGTCAAAATCAAAAAAAAATTATTGCCATAGGCGGTGGTGGTTTTACTCATAGAAGTGATGAAGTTTTAGATAAATTTGTAATTGATCAGTGTAAAAAAAAACAAATTAATTTTGGTTTTCTACCAACTGCTAGCGAAGATAATAAAGATAAAATAAAATTATTTTATAGTGAATTAGATAAATATAATATTCAACTCTCACACTTTGAATTATGTTCCTCAAGTAATGGATTTGAAGAATGGTTAATGGCACAAGATATAATTTATATTGGAGGTGGTAACACAAAGTTTATGATTAAAGTTTGGGAGAAAAACAATCTCATAAAATTATTTAAAGATGCTTATAACTCTGGAATTATTTTGTCTGGAATAAGTGCTGGTGCTGTTTGTTGGTTTGATTGGATCTTATCAGATTCTGCAGGACCTGGTTACAATCCACTGAGAGGTATAAATATTTTATCTGGCAGTTGCACACCACACTCATCAGTGTCCGAACGTATGTCACAATACCAAGCTGATATTAAAAATAGTAAGTTACCACCCGGCATAGCAATTGATGATGGTGTAGCAGTATTATTTGTTGATGGTTCTGCTAAAGAAGTTTGTGCTGCTAGAAATGGTTGTGATGCTTATTTCATTGATAAAAACAGTAAAATTAGTCTTAATGAGTATATAAATAAATTATGACCAACATCAGCCCAAGTAAAAAAATTCATAGTGTCGAAGAAGCAAGAATAGTTGCAAAAAAACGTGTACCTAAATTAATGTTTGATTTCGTTGATGGTGCATCTGGTGATGAAAAATTATGTGAGAACAACAGCAAAGCTTTAGATCAAATAAGACTTCAACCTAAAGTATTAAGGAATGTTGAAAAAAGAATTATTAAAAAAGATATTCTAGGTTTTGAATACGATCAGCCTTTTGGATTTGCTCCTATGGGCATGTGTAATTTAACCTGGCCTGGTGCAGATAAAATGTTAGCTGAAGAAAGTTTATCTAACAATATACCTATGTGTGTTTCAATGGCATCATCAACTTCATTAGAACAAATGTATGAGTATTCAAAAGGTCATGTTTGGTTACAACTTTATAATTTCCAAGATGAAGAATTTGTGATGGAATTATTAGAAAGAGCTGAAAAAACAGGATACAAAGTTGCAATTCTTACTGTTGATGTGCCTATTCAATTTAGGAGAGCTAAAGATAATAGAAATGGATTTACCGTCCCTTTTAATCTTGGAGTTAAACAATTTATAGATTTTGCAACTCATCCAAACTGGTCAATATCTACCTTGTTGGGTGGAATTCCAAAACCAATGAATTATGAAACTTCAAAGAGAGGGAATAAGTTTGTTAGAAGTGAAAGTAGAGGAGCTACTGATTGGGATACATTAAAAAGAATAAGAGAAAAATGGAAAGGTAAACTAATCATTAAAGGAGTAATGTCTGCAGAAGATGCTTTGAAAATAAAGTCTGAAGGGGCTGATGCTATTCAAGTATCTAATCATGGAGGAAGACAGTTAGACAGCGCTACTTCCTCAATAGAAGCACTTCCAATAATAAGAAATGCTTTGGGTAAAGATTTTCCTATCATATTTGACAGCGGTATAAGAGGTGGAAGCGATATTGTTAGAGCTTTAGCGCTAGGTGCAGATTTTACAATGGTAGGAAGACCTCTTATGTATGGTATTGGAGCTGATGGAGCGAAAGGTTTAAAGAGAGTAGTTGATATTATTAAAGACGAATTAAGTACTGCCTTGGGATTAGTAGGTTTAACTGATATAAAAGATATTTCTTCAGATATAATTGCAGAAAGGTTTATAAGGGATTTTAAATATTAAATGTCAGAAAAAAAAATTAGAGGCGGATCATTAATTGCACGAGCATTAAAAGATAAAGGTGTTCAACATGTTTTTACTTTGTCAGGTGGATTTTGTAATCCTGCACTTGAAGGATTTATGGAATGTCAAATGGAAGTAATTAATTGTCCTCATGAACAAATAGCTGGTCACATTGCAGACGGACATACAAGAATAACTAGAAAGCCTGCAGTTTGTCTTGTTGGTCCAGAAGGATTTGCTAATGCTGTTCCATCTATGATGGAAGCATGGGGAGAGAGATCGCCTGTAATTTTTATAACTGGATCAAGTAGTTTGAAAAGACAAGGGTCGGGTGGATTTAAAGAAATTGATGATGTTGCTATTGCGGCTCCATTAACAAAATATAGCGCAAGTATAACTGACGGTACAAGAATAAGAGAGTTTGTCGACAAAGCATATAGAATTGCAACAAATGGATATCCAGGTGCTGTTCACTTAAGTATGCCAGTTGATATTATGTTCTCATCTTTTCCAGAAGATGCAGGACTTGAAGAGAGACCTTTTTCTCATCAAACTAAACCAATTGCAAAAGCATGGCCTGATCCAACTCATATGGCAGAGGTGCTAGAGCTTGCTTGTAGCTCAAAAAAACCTGTTTTAATTGGTGGGCATGGAGTTTGGTGGTCTGGATCTGAAAAAAAACTAGAAGAGGCAGGAAGCAATTTAAATATCCCAATATTTAATATTCCTTATCATCAAAAATTACTTGGTGAAGAAGCTAATGCTTATATGGGTCTTGCTGATATTCATCAGTATCCACCTTCTAAATTTGCATTACATGAGTCTGATTTAGTTTTAATGGTTGGTGCAAGACTAGACAATCAGATGAATTTCGGAAACCCTCCACTATTTCCTAAGACAACTAAACTTGTTTGTATAAACGGATCTCATGAGGAAATAGAACTTAATAGAGCAGCAGATATAAATTTATTATGCGATCCCGGCGTTTTTTTTGATACCCTTAATAAGCTTAAGGCAAACAATAAATGGACTTTGGGTAAAGATTGGTTTGATCTTAACAGAGAGAAAAAGCAAGAATGGGTTGATAAAACTTTAAGCGATTTAAATAAAGAGACAAAAGAAGCAGAAGCAAATGGTGGGAAAATGCACCCACTTCAATTAGCTCTAGACGTTCAAGATGCTATTGGTGAAAATGATTGGCTAGTTATAGATGGGGGAAATACACACTTCTGGTCTGAAATTGCAATAAACATTGCAGGTTCAAAAGGAAAAAAAATGGGAGGAATACTCCATCCAGGCACATTTAGCATGTTAGGTGTTGGCGTTCCCTTTGCGCTTTCTGCAAAAAACACAAACCCTAATTCAAAAGTAATTTTAATAAGTGGTGATGGAGCCTTTTTATCGGGAGGATTATCAATTGAAGCTGCTTTTCAAGAAAATAAACCAATAATTGTTGTTATTGATAATAATGGAGGTCTCGATTGTATATCTCAACAACAAGAAAGATTATTTGAAAGCGGCAAACATTTTGCAACAGATTTTAGAGATATACCTTTTCATAAAATATTTGAAGGCTTTGGTGGACATGGGGAGCTTGTAACAAAAAGAGAGCAGTTGGCACCTGCATTAAAAAGAGCTATCGAAAGTGGTAAAACTGCATGCATCAATGTAAAAGCAAAAGGTGTAATTAGTCCAATTGTTGCGGCAGTAAGTGATAAAAGAGATAAAGCATCAATAGAATAAACTATGGCAACTTTATCCTCTCACCTTTTAAACTCAGTTAATGGAACTCATGCTGAGGGAATTAAAGTTATAATTTATCAAATAAATCCTAATGGAGATAAAAAAAATTTCTTTGAAACTGAAACTAGTAAAGATGGAAGAATTCTAAAAGATTTTGATTTATCAAAAGAAGATTGCGAATGTGATTACGAGATGATTTGCAAAACTGCAGACTACTTCTCGGAGAAAAAAATAGTTTCGGAAATATCAGTAAAATTTAGAATGGAAGATCCTAATAAAAAATATCATATACCAATTATTATTTCACCAAATGGATATTCTATTTGGTGGTCTAAATAATAAAAACATAAAACTATGTCAAAAAATATTAAATTAAATATGTCACGAAGAATAAGAAGAACTCCTTACACAAATATGGTTGAAGAGCATGGAGTTTCTGATTTTACAGTAGTAAATCACATGCTACTTCCAAAGGGATTTAAAAATACAGTTGAAACAGATTATTGGCATTTAAGTAAAGATGTTCAGATATGGGATGTGTCTTGTCAAAGACAAGTTCAAATAAGTGGACCAGATGCATCTAAACTTGTTCAAAAATTAACGCCTCGCTCAATTCAAAAAATGGAAACCGGAAAATGTTTTTATATTCCAATACTAAATGAAAGTGCAGGGATGATTAATGATCCTGTATTGTTAAAACTAGATGATGACATGTTCTGGATCTCTATTGCAGATTCAGACATTTTGTTATGGGCAAAAGGATATGCGATAGGGTTAAACCTTGATGTGAATATTGAAGAACCAGATGTATACCCACTAGCAATTCAGGGACCAAAATCTGAGGATCTAATGGTGTCAGTTTTTGGAGAAGATATTAAAAAAATAAAGTTTTTTAATTACAGAGTTATGGATTTTATGGGAACAAAACAAATCATTGCAAGATCCGGTTACAGTAAACAAGATGGATTTGAAATATATTTTAAAACTCATGATAAGCATTTTAATAGTGTTGAAATGGGTGAGGAACTTTGGAAGACCTTATGGCAAGCTGGTCAAAAATATAATATATCACCTGGTTGTCCTAACTTGATTGATAGAATTGAGGGAGGACTAATGTCTTATGGAAATGATTTCACCAGTGAAAACAATCCTCTTGAATGTAATTTAGATAAATATTGCAAAACTGAAGATGATCATTATTTTATTGGAAAAGAAGCGCTGCAAAAAATTCAAAAAAATGGAGTTAAGCAAAAAATTAGAGGAATATTATTTGATGGAGAGCCTTTAACTGGAATTGGTCAACCATTACCAGTTTTGTCTAATGAAAATAAAAAAATTGGACAAATAACTTCTGGTATCTACTCTCCTAGAATAAAAAAGAATATTGGTTTATCCATGATTTTAAAAGACTATTGGGAGATTGGTGAAAATATTATTGTCCAAATGTTAAATGGAGAAAAAAAGAGTGGAACTATTACCACTTTGCCATTTCCTCAATAAAAATATATAAAAATTTACTTAAAAAAATGTTTAAAGCAGTTATCGCAGGTTACTCAAGATCCCCTTTTACAATGGCAAGAAAAGGTGCGCTTATAGATGTAAAGCCAGTTAACATGCTTGCAGAAGTTGTAAAAAGTCTCGTTGCTAAATCAAATATTAATAAAGAAGATATTGAAGATATTGTAATTGGTTGCGCATTTCAAGTAGGTGAACAATGTTTTAATATTGGAAAATTAGTTACGTTTCTAACAGATATGAAAATTCAAACATCTGGTATGACTGTAGACAGATGGTGTGGATCCTCGATGGAAGCAATTCACATTGCTGCTGGAAAGATTGCAATGGGTTCAGGAAAAGTTTTTATTTGTGGAGGCGTTGAAAGCATGACTAGAGTAAATACTGGTTTTGACTCTTTACCGTATCCGTATGACGGCAAAGATAATCCTAATGTTTATTTTTCAATGGGTACAACTGCTGAAAATGTTGCAAAAAAATATAATATTTCAAGAAAAGAACAACAAGAGTTTGCAATTCAAAGTCATACAAAAGCACATGAAGCTCAATCAAGTGGAAAGTTTAAAAATGAAATTGTACCAATTGGTGACTGTGATGTTGATGGAAATATAAGACCGAACAGTACACAAGAAAAATTAGATGTATTAAAATTAGCTTTTGATCAAGAAGGTACAGTAACAGCTGCAACTTCTTCACCACTGACAGATGGAGCATCTGCAGTTTTAATATGTGAAGAAAATTACGCAAAAGAAAATAATTTAGAAATTTTAGGTAGAATTGTATCTACTGCTGTTGAAGGATGTAAGCCAGATTATATGGGGTTAGGTCCAATTGGTGCATCTAAAAAAGCTTTACAAAGAGCAAACTTAACAATTGATAAAATCGATATTGTCGAGATTAATGAAGCTTTTGCATCTCAATCAATTGCATGTGTAAAAGATTTAGGAATTGATCTTAAAAAAGTAAACTTAGATGGTGGTGCTCTAGCTTTAGGTCACCCCTTAGGTGCAACTGGATCAAGAATTACAGGTAAAGCATCTGAGCTGTTGATCAGAGAAAATAAAAAATACGCGTTATCTACCCAATGTATAGGATTGGGTATGGGTATTGCTACTATCATAGAAACTGTTCAGTAACATTAATGGAACATATCCCATTCGATAAACGATCTGGAAAAATTTGGTTTAATGGTGAACTTGTTGAATGGCAAGATACCAAAGTGCATGTAATTAGTCATGGAATGCATTACGCAAGTTTAGTTTTTGAAGGTATTCGAATTTATAATAAAAAAATATTTAAATTAGAGGAACACACAAAAAGATTGTTTCACTCAGCAAATATCATGGACATGAACGTTCCCTATTCAGAAGATGAGATGAATATTGCAACAAGGGAACTTGTGGAAAACCAAAATATAGTAAATGGATACATTAGACCTTTTATTTGGAGAGGAAGTGAGATGATGGGTGTTTCTGCACAAAAAACAAAGATAAACGTTGCAATAGCAATATGGGATTGGCCAGCCTATTTTGATCCAGAATTAAAGAAAAAAGGCATAAAGTTAAATATTTCTAGATGGCAAAGACCTCCACAAAATTCATCTCCTTGGAACAGTAAAGCTGCAGGTTTGTACATGATTTGTACATTGTCCAAACATGAGGCTGAAAAAAAAGGTTTTACAGACAGTTTGATGCTCGATCATGAAGGAAATATTGCAGAAGCAACAAGTGCAAATGTTTTTTTTAAAGATAAAAACAATGAATTAAATACTCCAATACCAGACTCGTTTTTAGATGGTATTACAAGAAAAACAGTAATTGATATTGCAAAGTCTAAAAATATAAAAGTTAATGAGAGAAAAATTTCACCAGATGAATTACAAAATTTTACTGGATGTTTTATTACAGGTACGGCAGCTGAAATAACTCCCATTGCAAGTATTCAAGATCACAAATTTGAAGTTTGTGATCTAATTTTAGATTTATCTTCCAGTTATGAAAAATTAGTTGGAAAAGAGTAATTAAAATTTTATCTATTAATTCCTCTTAATCTCTCAGATCTTCGTCTTAAAAGTTCAGCACTCACAAGAATTAAAGTTGATAAAACAATTAAACAAGTTGCAACCGCCAATATGGTTGGGCTTAATTGTTCTCTTAGTCCAGTCCACATCTGTATTGGAATTGTGGTATTTTCTAAACCCGCAAGGAACAATACAACCACCACTTCATCAAAAGATGTAACAAATGCAAATAATCCACCTGAAATTACACCTGGTAAAATTAATGGAAGTGTAATTTTCATAAAAGTATTTACAGGATTGCTTCCAAGACTTGAAGCAGCTCTTGTAACACTGTGATCAAAACCTGTAAGAGTTGCAGTAACTGTTATTACTACAAATGGTGTTCCCAAAATAATATGTGCTAGCACTATTCCTGTGTGCGTTGCAGCTAATCCAGCTTTTGCCATAAAGAAAAATATTGCAACACCAGAAATAATCAATGGAACGATCATTGGTGAAATTAAAGTTGCCATGATAATTCCTTTATAAGGCATGTATCTACTGCTTAAACCTAATGCAGCGAGAGTTCCTAATATGATTGATCCTATCGTTGCAAAAATTGCAATGATGAAACTATTTTTTGCAGCTAGACCCCATGGGTTTTTAGTTCCATAGATCATGTCTTTATACCATCTTAATGAAAAAGCATCTGGGTCTAAATTTTTCATCCCTTCAGAGAAAACTAAAAATTCTTCTGCATTAAAAGATAATGGAAAAATTACAAATAATGGTGCTATTAAAAATATAAAAACACACGCACAAATAAACAAATAAGAATAATGCCAAACTCTATAACGTGTTTCTGTGTATTTTGGTAAAGCCATAATTATCCTAATTTAATATTATCAACTCCAACTAATTTATTATATATCCAGTAAACAACTAAAACTCCTGTTAGCAACATTAGTCCCATTGCAGATGCAAAACTCCAATCTAATGTTGTCTTCATGTGATAAGCAATTTGGTTACTAATCAATGTTCCAGAGGCTCCTCCAACTAATGCGGGAGTTATGTAATACCCAATTGCAAGAATAAATACTAATAAGCAACCTGCTCCAATTCCTGGAATAGTTAATGGAAAGTATATTTTCCAAAAAGCAACGAACGGAGTTCCACCTAAAGATTTACCAGCTCTCATTAAGCTTGGTGAAATTGTTTTCATAACGCTATAAAGAGGAAGCACCATAAATGGCAATAAAATCTGGGTCATTGCAACGTAGGTGCCTACTTTATTATACATCATCTCCGGCCTGTTATCGTCTGCAACAAGTCCTATCATTACAAAGAAATCATTAACTATCCCCTGCTGTTGCAATAAAATCATCCAACTTGCAGTTCTTACTAGTAATGAAGTCCAGAACGGCAACAACACACAAATCATTAAAAGGTTGCTGTACTTCATGGGCAATGTTGCAAGCAAATGTGCAATTGGATAGCCCATTAAAAAACTGAATAAAGTAACAAAGAAAGCAATTTCTAAAGTCCTTAACCATAAAATTCTATGTATTCTTCTGTCCTCCTCAACCTGCATGATATTTCCATCAGGACCATAATACATATCCATTCCTTTCAGATATTTTGCAGTTGTGTAAGGTGGTGCTGTTCTTTTTATCGCCTGCCAATATTCAACATCTCTCCATCTTTTGTGAACTTTCATTATTTGTTCTTTAATACTTTGCCCCTCATCAATTTTGTTTCTTTGAACTTGTCTAAATAGTTTTTTAATAATCGAATTAAATCCATTTTTTTCTTTATTTAATCTTTGGGCTAACTTTCCGTGTTCTTTATTCTGAACTAAGATTTTAAAGTCTGAATAAAATCCTGCGAAAACCTCCTCTGGGGGCATTTCTTTACCATCCCATTTTTCCATAGCAGTAAATGTTTTAGGTAACATGTTTGTTACCATCTTATCGTCTATGCTTCTCATAAACATATCGCCAATGGGAAGGATGTAAGTAATAATTAAAAATAGTAATAATGGTACGACTAGTAAAAAAGCTTTTATTTTATTTTTTCTTTCAGCTTTTTTCAAACTTACTGAAAGAGGAATACCATCAGTCGTTAAAATCTGTTGTGTTTCGCTGCTCATAAAAAAAGGGCGGCTATTAAACCGCCCTTAAATATATATCTTATTTTTCTTTAAATTAAATTTTTAATTTAAAGTTGCTTTCATTGCTTCCCATTTTTCACCAATCTCAGTGCCATTATCAGCCCAATAGAATGGATCAACTAGGAAGTAGTTTTTAGTATTAGCAGGAGCTGTAGGCATTTGAGGCATCATTTCTGTTTTACCATCTTTGTACCAAGGCTCACCTGCTTTGATGATATCTAGAGAAGATTTTCTCCAAGGAGCATATGCAATGTATTTAGCACTTCCAGCTAACATTTCAGTGTTAGTCATCATTGCTAAAGCTTTTTTAGCATTTGCTTCATCTGGACCACCTTTAACAAGTGCGAAATACTCATAGTCAAGACCTTGACCATCCCATACTTGTGCTATTGGCGCGTTCTCTCCAACTTCAGCGTTAAAGAATCTTCCATTCCAGCCAGTTGCCATAACAACTTCTCCAGCAACTAATAGTTCTGGTGGTTGAGCACCAGCAGACCAGAATACACATCCTCCATTTGGATCTGTGCAAAGTTTTTTGATCTTGTTCATTGCTCTATCTACTCCACCTTCTTCTTCAAGTCTCTTGTAGATTAATGCTCCACCTTTACCCATTTTTACACCATCTGCAGCTAAAGCGATCTCTAAGTTTGTTAAAGCGCTTTTGTAGATAGCTCTTTTGCCTGGGAATTTTTTAGTATTAAAAAAGTCCTTAATTTTTTTAGGAGCTTTTTTTCCACCCCAAGCTCTTGTGTCGTAAGCATAGTTCCAAGAATATAAAATATTTCCTACAGCACATTTACTAGGCATGTCTGTGAAAAAATCTTCACTTGCAGGTGTTCCATCTGGAGCAGCTGGGAAGTCTTTGTCAAAATCAAATTCAACAAATAAACCTTCGTCACATCCGTTAATAGTATCGAATGCAAATAAGTCTATAATATCCCAAGTAATTGCTCCTGCTTCTTTTTGAGCTTTAATTTCAGATAATCCACCTGAGTAGTCTACCCAGTTGATCTCGATACCCAATTTTTTAGCAGTAGGATCACCGTACCCTAACTTTTGAGACTCAGTATAAGCTCCACCCCAAGACGCAACTGTTACTGCGTAAGATGATGTAGTTACTGAAAGAACAAAAGAAAGCGCAAGTAATAATTTACTAAGTTTTTTCATTTTTCCTCCGTTTAAACGTTAATATAAATTAATTTATATAACCAAAAGTACAACAAATAGGGCTGATGAAGTCAACAGCTCATTTTTACGATATATAAAGTGAAAGTTATTTTGGATCTAATGCTCTGGCATCCTGGCTATTCCAGCCAATATTAATTTTATTGCCAAGTTTAATATCTAAATTTTTTGAACTGTTTGGAACTTTTAAAATAAATTCAGAATTGCCCAATAAATTTAATCTAACTCGTGTATGGTCGCCATGATAAATTACTTCTTCAATTGTTCCAGCATGATTGTTATCCATTTTGTTTTCAGGATTTATTAAAGCTCTCTCTGGTCTTATTGAAACTGTTGTTCTATCCCCTTTTGATTTTACTGAAATTGGATTTGCAAGTATTTCTCCATGACTTAATTTTACTTTACACGATCCATTTGATAGATCGACAACTTCTCCACCAAATGTATTGTTTTCTCCTATAAATTCTGCAACAAAAGAATTTACTGGTTCTTCATATAATTTATCTGGTGATGATAATTGCTGAACTTTTCCATCATTAAAAACTGCAATTCGATTTGACATTGTTAAAGCTTCACTTTGATCATGTGTAACATATACAACTGTTACACCTATGCTTTCATGAATATGCTTAATTTCATATTGCATACTTTCTCTTAAATTTTTGTCTAACGCACCTAATGGTTCATCCATCAAAACAACAGCTGGATCAAAAACTAATGCTCTTGCAACAGCAACTCTTTGTTGCTGACCTCCTGAGAGCTGTGCAGGCATTCTATTTTCAAATCCAGATAGCGAAACCATTGATAAAGCTTTATCAACTTTTTTATCTATATCGTCTTTAGAAATTTTTCTAACCTTTAGTGGGAATGCTAAATTTTCATAAACTGTCATATGCGGAAATAATGCATAATTTTGAAATACCATTCCTATACCTCTTTTATGTGGAGGAATATTGGAAATTGGATTAGCGTCTAAATAAATTTCACCGTTAGTTGGAGTTTCAAATCCTGCTAACATCATAAGACATGTTGTTTTACCTGAACCAGAAGGTCCAAGCATCGTAATAAATTCTCCTTCAGCAATATCTAAATTAAGATCTTTAACGACTAAAACTTTACCATCGTAACTTTTATCTACTTTGTCGAACTTAACGAATTCTTGGTTTTTAGACATGAACAGGATTTAAAACACTTGTAGGTATGATTTTCAATAGCTAATTAACTCTTTATATGTAGTTCTTTTGGAAAATTGCAGAATAATTCAGAACCATTCTCCGTAACTCTTATTGACTCTGATGCTTCAACCCCCCAATCACCAAACTGCATCACAGCAATCATATGAAAACAAACATTTGGTTCAAGAACTGTCATATCACCTTTGTATATATTTAATGTATGCTCTCCCCAATCAGGTGGATAACCAATTCCAATTGAGTAACCAGTTCTAGATTTTTTTTCTATTCCATATTTGTCTAATACTTTCCAAAATTCTTGTGCAACATCATCTGCAGTGTTACCTGCTTTAATAACGCTTATGCCTGCATTCAACGCCTCTATTGTTTTATTCATTGTATCAATTTTTAATTGATTGGGTTTTCCAAGTAATACGGTTCTGGCCATTGGAGCATGGTATCTTTTATAAACTCCAGATAATTCAACAATTGTTGCCTCCCCTTCTACAAATTTATCTTGAGTTGCAGTCAAATGTGAAGCTGAAGTTCCTTTTCCGGTTGGAAGTAAAGTTGCAATACTTGAATATTCACCACCAAACTCCTCTGTTCCATAAAATAAAGTTTTTTGTATTTCACCAACAGCATCACATTGCCTTACTCCTGGTTTTATAATTTCCATTGCTGTTTTCATGCCTAGTTCAGATATTTTAGCAGCTGATTTCATAAAATTAATTTCGGTATCAGATTTTACGAACCTTGCCCAATTTACCAATCTATCACTGTCTTTAATTTTAGCGTTGGGTAATCCTTGTTTTAATTTTTCATAACAGAACGCTGTGAAATAGTGGGCATCCATTTCAACTCCAATTGTAAGTTTATCCCAATTTTTCTCTTTAATTATTTCTACTAAATAATCGTAAGGATGTTTTGGCCATTTATGAATATAATTTTCATCATAAACTAATACACTTTCATTTTTTAAATATGTTTTTATGTAAGCTCCTCCAGCATCTTGGGCTCTAACAAAACACAGAGGTTCTTCTGCATCTATGTGTACGATTGCACATTGGGCATAGTAAAAAGACCAAGCATCATAACCTGTTAAATAATTCATATTATTGGTATCATGGGAAATTAAAAGATCGATACCTTTTTCTTGCATCATCTTTTTAACTTTATATAATCTTTGTTTGTATTCTTCTTTGGAAAAGAGCATCTAATTAGTTTGGAATAATTTTCCAAACCCCTCTACTGAATTATTTTTTTTGATTTGAACTAAGGTGTCCCAAATCAAAGCCTGGTTGCTTGATAACACAGTAGTTTGTAAATTTTTTTCTAATTTATCTATTATTGGTAAAACAGGTAAGGCAGTGCAGGACACAAATAATGCATCTGCTCCATTAAGATCTAATTTAGATAAAACATCATAGAGATAATTTTGATCAACTTTGCCTATGTCGTAATCTGCTTCAATATCAAAATAAGAGTTTGAGGTAATTTCAAATCCTTCAGATTTAAAATATTCCACAACTTCATTGTTAAGTTTTTTGCTATAAGGTGTAAAAATACAAAGTTTTTTAATATTTAATTTTTTTAATGCTTTAATAGCTGCAGTACTAGGTGTTGTAACCTCAGCCATTGGTTTTGCAGCCTTTACCTTTTGCTTTATGGAATTATATCCTGCTGCAATAGTACCAGAAGTGCACCCATAAACTACACAATCGATATCTTGTTCGGGTAAAATATCCTTTGTAACCTCGGTTACTTTATTAGACATTTTAATTAAATTTTCTTTTGTAAGTGGATTGTAACATTCAATACGATTAACAAAGAAATCAATTTCTCGATCTTTAATTACATTTATGAAATCCCTCTCAATCATAAAATCACTTGCGAGTGCAATTAGACCAACTCTTGGGTTTGATTTGGTAATGTACTTTGGTTCTATTTTTGTTGAATTCATATTTTAAAAGGTGAATATACCATAAGTTCTTTAATTATCATTAATATTTAAAAACTATATGAATTTAAAAGATACTCTAGTTGCATCTCTGGTACCAATTTTTTTAGGCTTTGGTTTTGTAATTGCTAAACCAGCATTTGAATCTTTTCCCCCAGTATTATTAATGGGAATAAGATTTATATTTGCAGCTTCCATTTTAATTTGGTGGTTTCCAATACCAAAAGGATATTTAAAAAAAATATTTATAGCTTCTTTTATCGCTAATACTTTGCAATACAGTATCACTTATACTGGTCTTAATTATATTGATGCATCTGCTGCTGTGCTGTTGGTTCAAACAGAAGTCCCATTTGGTGTTATTTTTGCTTATTTTATGCTCAAAGAAAAACCAACTGTTAGAGCAATAGTTGGAATTGGAATTGCGTTTATTGGGGTTTACATTTTAACAGGATCTCCAAATCTAGATGGAAAATATTTTGGTATAGGATTAACAATTTTAGGTTCAGCAATATGGGCACTGGGTCAAGTTATTGTCAAACCGTTAAGTAAAGAAATTAATCCATTAGCACTAGTAGCCTGGCTTGCATTATTTTCGGGCCCGACTTTAATTTTTTTATCAACAATAATTGAGGGGAATACTATCGATCATTTAACAACAGCTAAATTTAATCATTGGATGATTGCATTTTATATTGGTTTTATCATGCAGCCAGTAACTTATGGTTGTTTCTATTATGTATTAAAAAATAATCCGTTGTACAAAGTTCTTCCAATTGTAACTATGGGTATTCCACCAACTGGTTTGCTTGCAGCAATTTTTCTGCTTGGTGAAAAGCCAACAACAGAACTATTTATAGGCGGAACTGTTATAATTTTAGGAGTAATAATGATTTTATATAAAAAGAAAGGTGAGGTTTAATTATGAAGGTAGGTTTTATTGGTTTAGGAAATGTTGGGGGGAAACTTGCTGGAAGTTTGTTAAGAAATAAATTCGATTTAACAGTTAGAGATTTAGACGAAAATTTAACAAAACCTTTTGTTGAGCAAGGAGCTAAGTTTGCAAATACCGCTAAAGAACTAGCAGAAAAAGTTGATTTAATTATAACTTGTTTGCCATCACCAGAAATATGCTCAGAAGTTATGGAAGGAAGTGATGGGATTTTAAATGGATTATCTGAAAACAAAATTTGGCTAGAAATGAGCACCACTGATGAGGCTGAAGTTAAAAGAATAGGACAAAAAGTAATTGAAAATAAGGCTATTCCTTTAGATGGTCCTGTAAGTGGTGGATGTCATAGAGCAGCAACTGGAAATATTGCAATATTTGTTGGGGGAGAAAGAGAAGCTTTTAATAAAATATTACCTGCCTTAACTGTAATGGGTAGAAAAATTTTACATACCGGTGAACTAGGCAGTGCATCTGTTTTAAAAGTAATTACCAATTATTTGGCATCTGTCCATTTAGTTGCGTTAGGTGAGGCATGGACTGTTGCTAAAAAATCAAATTTAGATTTAACAAAAGCATATAAAGGTATAGCAGTTTCATCTGGCAATTCTTTTGTTCATGAAACTGAAAGCCAGGTAATTTTAAATGGCTCCTATAATATAAATTTTACAATGGATCTTGTTTTAAAAGATACGGGTTTATTTGATGAGTTAGCAAAAAAACTAAATGCTTCTTTAGAAATTTCTCCAAAGATAGTTGATATATTTAAAGATGGGCAAAAAAAATATGGCTCTAGAGCTTGGTCATCTATGATTGTGAAAAGAATGGAAGATATAAATCAAATAAACTTTAGAGCTGAGGGATTTCCAGAAGAATTGGTAGATAATGAGCCTGAGAAAAAAGGTCATGAAATATAAATTCTTTATGTCTGATTTATGCATTTAATTCATAGAGGAATAGTCAGTAAAAAATATCACGAAAATCTTCTTAAATCTTTTGAGCAATCTTTTAAAAAGGGTTTTGGAATTGAAACAGACATTCATGCAACAAAAGATAATGAATTTATTTGTTTTCATGATTTTACTTTAACAAGGATATTTAAAAGAAAAGAAAGTGTAAAAAACTTAAGCTATTTGCAGATAAAAAATATCAGCGAAAAACAAAGAAAACCAGTTCCTCTTCTTAAGGAACTCTTAAAAAGCTCCAAAAATAAATACTTTTTATTCATTGAGATAAAACCAACTTTTTCGATTAAGCAAATAAAGAAACTATTAAATGAAACTAAAAAATATAAGAAATGTGTATTTATTTCATTCAAACATAAAAATATTTTTAATATTTTAAAATTAAATAAAAAAACTAAAGTAGGTTTGTCATTTTCTCCACCAAATAGTGCTCGGTCAATAATTCAAAAATCAAAAAACAAGAAAATTGATTGCTTAATTTTAGATAAATTCTATTTGAAAAATAAAAAAATAAATGAAATTAAATTAAATAAATATTTCTATACTGTAAAGAAACGTTCGGAATTTAAAAAGTACTCTAAAGAAAATAATCTTATATTTGAAAATCTTTAATTTTGTTTTAGGTATTTTAATCGTCCAATAATTTCATCTCTATCCATATAATAACCTTGAAGATGTCTATGTCCTGAATTTGGATCAAATTCAGTTCTTCCATGAAGCAATCTTCTATTATTAAATGAAAAAATATCACCTGGTTCTAACCTAAAATTAATTTGGAATTTAGGATCGTGCAATAAATTACCAAATCTGTGATGAGCTTTATAAACAGAATCCATTTGATCTGGATGACAATCCAAAGCGTCTAACGTTGCAATGCTATATCTGATATCATTATAATCTCCATCTTTAGTAAGAGATATTGCAGTTCCATGAACACTTCTAATTGCTTCTTGAGTATAATCTTTATCTCTAAATTTTAGAGGTGTATTAACTAAAATATCAAATATATCTTTTTCGTTATTTCTTAAATAATCTGCAACTGCAAAAGCATCTACAGCAGATGAGTCTCCACCTTTTGCAGAATTAACCAAACAATGTAAAAATTGGTAACCTGGTGGATTTTCAAACCAAGGTAAATCCATATGATTTCTTAGAGCGTGCGCTGTGTAAGCTGAATTATTAGGTTTTGGAATATTGATAACCTCAAATGGAGTTTTAAAAAAAGTTTCTCTAGTATGACTAATTCTATTTAAAACCTTTAAACCTGAATTTTTTTCTACAGGTGCATTTTTAACTATTGCAATTCCAGTATAATGTAAAAGTTCTAACCATTTTATTAATCCAGCTTCTGAATTAATAATTTCATCATGTTCTATTTGAATTGTTTCTAAATTTTTTTCTAATGAGCTATCCCAAAGTTTGTAAGGTGAGATATATTTTTTTTTGTTTTTGATTGTATAACAATTTTCTCTAAGCCATTTTGGATCATAGTAACTAGTATGATCGCCCTCGCTCCATTCAATTTCAAGTTTTCCATCCGAGCTTACATTATATTTTTTTGGATTAATATTTTGTGATACTTCAAGAATGTTGAACATTCTATGTCTTGAATCTTTATCGTGTGCAGTAGGACAGTTATCTCTTAACCATAAATAATTAAATTTACTTTCCTCACCATCACTCCAAACTACTTTCAAATAAGTTGAGTTTTTTTCTAATTTAGAAATTGACTGCATAGACCAATATTTAACTAAACTTATAATGTTTTCAATTCAATTAATAGTTGTAATTTAATTTTTGAATTTTTTTACAAAATTTTGGAAAAAGATTAATTAATAATGCTGAATAAAAGTCTATCTTAAATACGAAGAAACTTTACAAAGGAGATCTCCAACTGTTAGAAATGTCGAAAAATAATGTCAAAAATAGAAATTAATAACGTTTATAAAATATTTGGTCCAAAACCTAATCAAGTCTTGGAAATGGTTAAAGCTGGCTCAGGTAAAGATGAAATTCTAGAAAAAACAGGACATACAGTTGGCTTAGATAATGTTTCATTAAAAATTGAGGAAGGTGAAACCTTTGTTTGTATGGGATTATCGGGTTCAGGAAAATCAACTCTTATAAGACATTTAAATAGACTAATCGATCCTACCGATGGTGAAATATTAGTTGAGGGCACAAATGTTATGAGCCTTAATAAAGAAAAATTAATTGAATTTAGAAGACACAAAATGAGCATGGTGTTTCAAAGATTTGGTTTGTTCCCACATAAAACTGTTTTGCAAAACGTTGGCTATGGACTTGAAATGCAAGGCATTGATCCTGAAAAAAGAAATTCTGTTGCAATGGAAAAAATAGAAGCTGTAGGCTTAAGTGGATTTGAAAACCAATATCCAAATCAATTATCAGGTGGTATGCAACAACGAGTTGGTTTAGCGCGAGCTTTAGCAACTGATACAGACATCATGCTAATGGATGAAGCATTTTCTGCATTAGATCCATTAATTCGAAGTGATATGCAAAAACAATTATTAGATCTTCAAGCTCAATTGAAAAAAACAATAGTTTTTATTACTCACGATTTAGATGAATCATTGAGATTAGGAGATCATATTGGTATTTTAAATGCTGGAAAACTTGTTCAAGTAGGAACTCCTGTTGAAATTGTAATGAACCCAGCTGATGATTATGTTGAAGCATTTGTTAAAGATGTAAATAGAGCAAAAGTTCTTAAAGCAAAAATAATTATGAAAAATGCTAATGAAGTTAATGGAATTGATAAAAATAATCTTATTAAGGTCGGTGAAGATCAATTTATTGAGGAGTTTTTACCTCAAGTAGTTTGTACCAATGCAAATTGTGAAGTAGTAGATAAACAAGGAAATATTAAAGGATATATAACAAATAAAGAATTGCAAAAATCTTTAACTAGATCATAATATCCTTATATGTCTAAAAATTTAAAAGACATTATTGATTTAAATAAGTACCCTATCCACGATTTAAATTCTCCAAAAATTAAAAGTATTATAGAAAAATGTAAAAGTGATTTAGAGCAAGATAGTTGCTCTACTCTACCTGACTTTATTTTACCTGACTCATTAAAAATAATGAATAATGAATTAGAGCAACAGTTAAATGAAGTTTATATGTCTAAAGAAAGTATCAATGCTTATCTTTATGCAAAAGATGATCTGTCTTTACCAAAAGATCATCCAAAAAGAACTTTTATGAATAGATATAACGGATATTTAAACTCTGACTGTTTTTCAGAAAATTCTGAGATGAAATTTTTATATGAAACCGAAGAATTATTAAATTTTGTATCCGCTTGTTTAGGCGTTTCACCTATTTATAGATGGGCAGATCCTTTAGCATGTCATGCTTACAATGTGATGAAACCCGAAGGTATTTTGCCTTGGCACTTTGATAGTTGTGAATTTACTTTAAGTTTAATGATACAAAAAGCTGAGAAAGGTGGCATATTTGAATACTGTCCAAATATAAGAGAACCTGGAAATGAAAATTTTGAAGAAGTTAAAAAAGTATTAAATGGAGATCGCACAAGAGTGAAACAGCTTAAGCTTGAGCCTGGTGATTTACAAATTTTTAAAGGCAGATTTACATTGCATAGAGTGACCAAAATTGAGGGAAATTCATCGAGATATATGTGTATTCCTGCTTATGTTTTGGACCCCCACAGAGTAAATACACCTGAACATTCAAAAGCAATTTATGGAAAAGCACTTCCAATACATTATGAGAGAAACACAGCAAGATCAGATGGTCTTGCAGATTAATGTCTCAAATAAATAGCCTATCAGATATTACTAATAATGGTTTATGCATTGGCTGTGGAATATGTCAAAGCCTTGTTGGAACAGATAAAATTTCTATCTCAATGTCTGAAAAAGGAAGACTAGAGCCAAAGACAATCAAACCCTTATCTAATTTAGAATTTGAAAAAATAAAAAAAACATGTCCAGGAGTTATTGTTGAAGGGTTGCCACAAACAGAAGTAAATAATAATTCAAAGCATGATTTAATCTGGGGGTATTACAATTCTTTATTTTATGCTTGGTCTACTGATAAAGATATCCGGTTTCAAAGCTCCACTGGAGGTTTATTGAATGGTTTATCTTTATATTTATTAGAGACAAATAAGGTTGATTTTGTACTTCACACCGCTGGGGATCCTGATAATCCAATGAGAAGTCTTCCTAAGTTTAGTTATACCAAAAAAGATTTATTAAATTGTGAAAGTCGATCGAGATATGGGCCTGCTTCACCTTTAAGTAAATTTAATGAAGCTTTAGATACAAATAAGAAATTTGTATTTGTTGGAAAGCCATGTGATATCTCTGCTATAAGACAACTCTCTAAAATAGATGAAAGAGTAAATAAACAATGTTTGTATTTGTTAACACTCGTGTGTGGTGGATCAACCGAATTTACTAAATCTCAAGATTTTATAAACAGCTTTAAAGTTAAAGAAGAGGAATTAGATATATTTAGATATAGAGGATATGGAAATCCTGGACTTATGTATATTAAAACAAAAGATGGTAGAGAGCATGATAAAGAATATAATTCCTTTTGGGGAGATGAAAGCAATTGGAGAGTTCATTTTAGATGTAAAATCTGTCCAGATGCAATAGGAGAATGTTCTGATTTAGCAGCTCTTGATACATGGCCAGGTGGATCGCCAGCTGGAGAAGATGAGGGCTTTAATGCTGTAATTGCTAGAACAAAAAAAGGGATAAATTTATTAAATGATGCAATTAAAGCTGGCTATATTGAAAAAGGTGATGATTTAAATATTGATGATATTAATGATTTTCAGCCTCACCAACTAAATAAAAAAAAAGCTGTTTATGCAAGACATCTTGGATTGAAAAAAAATAACTTTCCAACTCCTCAAACTCAAAGATTAAGAATAAAAGAAATATATGATAATAATGATAAAAAATTTAATAGTGTAGAGGAAGAAGGTATAACTAGCAGAGTTGAAAAAATTTAAATGTCATCGTTAAAAAATAAAAAAGTAATTATTTCAGCAGGTGCCTCAGGTATAGGTTGGGCAACAGCAAAAGTATGCTTAGAAAAAGGTGCTATAGTTTTTATTTGTGACATTGATAAAAAATATTTATCAAAAGCAAAAAAACATAAACAAAATAATAAAAAACTTTTTGTGTATGAGTGTGATGCCTCAAATGAAAAAGAAGTAAAAGATTTATTTTTAAAAATAAATAAAAAAACAAAAAAGATTGATTGTTTAATTAATAATGTAGGCATTGCTGGACCTACAGGTACAATTGAAAAACTATCATCAAATGATTGGGAAAGAACTTTAAAAGTAAATGTGATAAGTCATTTTTATTTCACTAAGCTTTCAATCCCAATGCTTAAGAAAAATAAAGGTGGATCTATAATAAATTTATCATCTGGGGCTGGAATTATGGGATTTCCGCTTAGATCACCTTATGCAGCAAGTAAGTGGGCTATTGTAGGTGTGACTAAAACATTAGCTATGGAGCTTGGTAAGTTTAAAATAAGGGTAAATGCTATCTGCCCTGGAACAATTAAGGGCGATCGAATGGTCAGAGTTATAAGAGATAAGTCAAAATTTTTAAAAATTTCAAAAAAGAAAATCGAAAAGGAATTCATCTCTATGGCATCCATGAATTGTTGGATTTACGAGGAAGATATCGGAAAAACTTGTAGTTTTTTAATGTCTGATGATGCTGCAAGGGTATCTGGTCAAATTATTGCAGTAGACGGAAACGCAATAAGACTAGATTAAGTTTTTAATTCTCTTTCACTTATCTCCATAAATGGAAAATGTGAATCTTCATAAAAAATATTATATGCAGACTTTAATATACTAACATCGTCTAAAATACCTGCGTATAAATAAAATTTATCCCATTTAGATACGTAAGTTAAAATAGGTGCTGCACATTTTTTACAAAAAAACTTTTTAATTTTATTACCACTTCCACCACTGTGTTCATAAGTTCCAAGTTTACTTTTATCAATATCAACAGCATTTTCTCTCAACTGAATAATTGAGATAATTCCTCCAATTTTTTTTCTACAGTCTATACAATGACAATTAAAAACTCTTGGTTTTTCATCTAATAAAACATTGAATTTGTGTTCACCACAAAAACATCCAGCAGTTTTATCGATCATTTTTTTTTCCATTTATCTTAATTTTTTTTCGTATTTTTTTCTCATCATTTGAAGTTCAACTAAATATTCGTCTCTAATATTTGAAATCATTGAAACAGATTTTCCCTTTGATTGATTTTTTGTTCCACTAATTATTCTTGAAGATAAATTTTTAGTAAGTTTAGGAGCTTTTAGTTTAGTCCATGGAAGTTTAAGAGCTGGACCAAATTGTTCGAGCATATGTTTCATGCCAGCCTTTCCTCCTGCTAAGTGAAAAGTTAAAAAGGTACCCATTAATGACCATCTTAATCCTGGTCCATCTTCAATAGCTCTATCTAGGTCTTCAGTTGTAGCATATCCTTCATTAATTATATGAAGTCCTTCTCTCCACAAAGCTTCCTGTAATCTATCAGATAAATAGCCTGGCAATTCTTTTTTTACCATTATCGGGTTCATTGAGATTGATTTATAAAAATTTTTAGCTTGATTGAGATATCTAGTACTTGTTTTTTTTCCAGGTACAATTTCAACTGCAGGCAAAAGATAAACGGGATTAAAAGGATGTCCTATAAGTGATCTTTGAGGATTTTTACATTTTGAATAAATTCTAGTAGGCAAAAGCCCGGATGAACTTGAAGATATAATTGCGTTTGTTTTTGCATAATTTCCAATTCTACTCATTAATTTTGTTTTAAGGGCATAATTTTCAGTTGCACATTCTTGAATAAAATCAGCATCCTTTATTGTTTTCTCTAAGGAAGTAAAATAATAAAAATTTTTTAAATTGAGTTTATTTTTTTTGAATAGTTTTTTAACAAATGGCCAAGTTCTTTTAATTTCTTTAATTAAACTATTTTTAAGTTTTGGATCTTTATCAAATGCATAAACAATTTTATTATGAGCAAGGCATCTAATGATCCAGCCCGCTCCAATTACTCCAGTTCCTATAACTGCAACCTTTTTAATTGAAGGCATTACTTGTGTTTAACAAGTTTTAACTTTTCTCTTGTTTCAGCTGGTGTCATTATTGAAGCGCCTAAATCTTCAACGATACGAACTGCTTTTTCAACCAACTGAGCATTTGTTGCTAATTTTCCTTTTGATAAATATAAATTATCTTCCAATCCAACTCTTGGATTTCCGCCCATAACAACTGTTTGAGCTACATAAGGCATTTCATTTCTAGAGATTGCAAAACCAGACCAAACTGCCTCTTTAGGCATTGTGTCTTTCATTGCTTGCATTGCTAAAGGTGTAGCAGGTGCTCCCCAAGGAATTCCTAAACACATTTGAAACATTGGAGGATCACTTAATAATCCCTCTTTATATAATTGAGATCCAAACCACATATTTCCCAAATCAAATGCTTCTATTTCTGGTTTTACTTTTATTTCTTGTAATTTTTTCGCAGCTTTTCTTAAATCATTTGGAGTGTTTACTGTTATTACAGATCCATCACCAAAATTTAATGTTCCAGCATCAAGTGTGCAAATTTCTGGTAAAAACTGTTCTGCATTTGCAATTCGTTCCATAACGTTTGCCATATCTGTCATGGGTCCAAAGTCTAAAGGATTTTCACCTTGTCCAATATCTAAATCACCACCCATTCCCGTTGTTAAATTTAAAATGACATCTGTTTCACTTGATCTAATTCTATCAACAACCTCTTTATATAATTCTAATCTTCGACTTGGGGTACCGTCCTCTTCCCTTACATGAATATGTGCTATTGCAGCTCCAGCTTTTGCAGCTTCAATTGCTGATTTTGCAATTTGTTCTGGAGTTTTAGGCAAATCTGGATGTTTGCTAGCTGTATCACCAGAACCAGTCACAGCACAGGATACAAAAACTTTATTGTTCATAATTTATAATTCACTTATAGTTTAAAAAAGCAAAAATGGAAATAACTGAGTTACAAAAAGATTTAGCTGCAACATTTAGGTGGACAGCAAGACTAAATATGCATGAAGCGGTTGCAAATCACTTTAGTGCTTGTGTTCCTGGATCCACAGATTTCTACGTAAATAAAGCTGGTATTCATTTCAGTCAAATTAAAGCTAGTGATTTAATTTTAATAACAAAAGAAAATATTGAAGAACTTAGAAATAAACCTGAAGTAGTAGATTCAACAGCATTAAATATACATGGAACTATTCATGAAAAAGCTCCACATGCTAAATGCATTTTTCATCTTCACTCAAAATATGCAACTGTTCTTTCGACATTAAAAGATCCAACGCTTAAACCAATAGATCAAAATACTATGTTTTTTTATAATAGAGTTGCTGTTTATGATGATTTTGGAGGGTTGGGATTTGAGGAAGAGTCTATCAAAATGGCAAGTGCTCTTGGAAATAAACAGCATATGATTTTAGCAAATCATGGTATCATAACAACTGGAGAGACAGTTGCTGAAGGTTTTAATTCTTTGTACTATTTTGAAAAAGCTGCAGAAACTTACATTACAGCTCTATCAACAAACAAAAATTTAAATATTGTCAGTCATGAGGTTGCAGAAAAAACTTGTGAGGAAGCTGCAAATTATCCTGTTGATACGGCAAAACAATTCTTATCGCAAATTAGACTAATCTTAGATAAAGAAGAACCTGAATATGTAAATTAATATGAGTATATTTCTTAAAAGCCAAAAAATTATTAAAGATTGGATTGATTACAATGGCCATATGAATGTTGCCTATTATGTATTGATATTTGATGAAGCATCAGAGGGTATGCTTAATAAATTTAAAATGGGAGCAATTGATGCAAAGGCAAATAATAGAAGTACAATGGTCGTTGAGTCGAGAATTACATACAATAACGAGGTAAAAGAAAATGAGGAGGTTGACGTTTATTGTAATTTCTTCGATCATGACAAGAAAAGACTAGTTGTTAGATATGAAATGTATGAAAAAGAGACCAAAAAATTAGCCGCTACTTTAGAGTCTATGTCACTTTATATAGACCTTGAAAAAAGAAAAGTTACAGAATTTGAGCAAGAAAAATTAGATATCATGGATAAATTTATTAATGAAAATAAGGAAAAATTTAATTCAGAAAATTTAGTATTATCTGGTAAACTGAAAAAATAGATATGGAAGTAAAATTATTATCAGGCGCATTAGGTGCAGAAGTTTCTGGGATAGATTTAACAGATAGTTCAGATGAAAACTTTAATAAAATTAATGAATTATTATTAGAGCATAAAGTAATATTTTTTAGAGATCAACCTTTAACCTCTGAACAACAAGTTTTACTTGCAAAAAAATTTGGTCCTCTTGAAACGCATGCTTATGTAAAAGGTTTAGAAAATTTTCCAGAAATAGTAAGAATTAAAAAGGCACCTGAAGAAAAACATCAGTGGGGAGAAACGTGGCATACCGATGTAAGTTATAATCCAAAGCCTACAAAAGTTATTATTTTAAAATCAGTAAAAATTCCACCAGTTGGAGGGGATACCATGTTTTCAAATATGGAAACTGCTTATGACACTTTATCAGATGAGATGAAAGAAAAAATCAAAGGTAAAAAAGCTGTTCATAGTTCTCTTGGTGCAGAGGCGTTTGTAAAAAAATATAAAGAGATGGAAGGTAATGGAAATTTAGATGAATATTCAAATATCCATCCGATAGTTAGAGTTCACCCAGAAACAGGTAATAAAATACTTTATGTAAACTCGATGTACACAAAACAGATAATTGATATGGATAAAGATGAAAGTGATAAAATTTTAAAAGAATTATTCCTCCATCAAGAAAGATTAGATTTTACATGTAGGTTTAAATGGACTGAAAATGCTGTTGCAATTTGGGATAATAGAAGTACGCAACATCAAGGTCTAACCGATTTTTTTCCAAACAGAGGTCTTGGATTTGAAAGAGTAATGGATCGTATAGCTATTGAGGGTGATCATCCTCAATAATCTAGATGCAGATTATCGAAAAAATCATTTCAAATTTTTCTAATAATAATTCTTTATACATTGGGGAAAAACTTACAATGTCAGAGCACATGATCCAATCCGCGATGCTTGCTGAAAAATCTAAATGTAATGATGATTTAATATGTTCCTGTTTGCTGCATGACTATGGACATTTTTTAATAGATAGCCCTGATGAACTTGTAAAAAATAAATTAGACGGTGGGCATGAGTTAATTGGATATGAATATTTAAAAAAATTCTTTAAAAAACAAATAGTAGAGCCAATTAGATATCATGTATTAGCTAAAAGATATCTTGCAAGAAACAAAACATATTTTGAAAAACTATCGAAAGCATCAAAAGTAAGCTTAGAACTTCAAGGTGGTATATTAAATGATAAAGATACCGAGAGTTTTAAAAGGAAATCTTATTTCAAATCATCAATTTTACTGAGAAAATTTGATGAGGCTGCAAAAAAAACATATGTCAAAATGAAAACTATCCATGATTATAAAAAATTGCTAATTTCAAAAATAATATGAATTTCGATTATTTAATAGTTGGAGCTGGTTCGGCTGGATGTGTGGTTGCAAACAGATTATCGGAAGATACAAATAATACTGTTGCAATTTTTGAGGCAGGTGGTTCTAGTGATATTTGGAAAGTTAAGATGCCATTGGCGCTATTGTATACAATGCATGATCCAAAATATAATTGGAAGTATTATTCAGAACCTGAGCCATACTTAAATAATAGACGTGTTTTTTGTCCAAGGGGAAAGATGATTGGTGGATGTTCATCACATAACGGAATGGTTTTTGTTAGAGGTAATAGAGATGATTACACAAGATGGGAAAATTTTGGTTTAAGTAATTGGTCTTACGATAAAGTACTACCTTATTTTAAAAAAATAGAGACTTGGTCTGGTGGAGAAAATCAATTTAGAGGTTCCTTGGGTCCTCTTCCAGTAAATCTATCTAAAAATTCAAATCCATTATTTAAAGCATTTATTGATGCAGCAGCTGAAGCAGGCCACAGAACAAATATAGATATGAACGGTGAAGAGCAAGAAGGATTTGGTATGTTTGATACTACTATGCACGAAGGCGAAAGAGCTGGTGTTGCAAAATATTATTTAAATCCTGTTAAAAATAGAAAAAATTTAAATATTTTAAAAAATTCATTTGTTGAGAAAATATTATTTGAAGGGAAAAAGGCAGTCGGCCTTCAAGTAAAAATTAAAAATAAAGTACAAAAAATCTATGCAAATAAAGAGGTAATATTGAGCGGAGGATCTATAAATTCTCCTCAATTGTTAATGTTATCAGGTATTGGTGATGAAGCTCACTTAAGAGATAATGGAATTGAAGTTGTACATAACTCAAAAGGTGTTGGAAAAAATTTACAAGACCATCTTGAAACTTACATTCAACAAAAATGTAAGACACCCAACACTCTTTATACATACACAAAATTAATACCTAAAGTTTTAGCAGGTATACAATGGTTTATGTTTAAATCAGGACCTTGTTCAAAATCATTTTTGGAGGCTGGTGGTTTTGCAAAATCTTCACCAGAGAGAAAAGTTGCTAACATTCAATTTCATTTCTTTCCATCTTTTGTAATAAATCATGGATTAGAAGATCCAGACTCGCACGGTTATCAATTACACGCGAGTCCAAATCATCCAAAAAGTAGAGGTGAGATAACTCTAAATTCATCAGATCCATACGATTACCCTAAAATTTTATTTAATTATTTAAAAGAAGAAGAAGATCTAAAACAAACTAGAGAATGTATTCATGTTGCAAGAAAAATTCTATCTCAACCAGCTCTTGCAGAACATGCTGGAGATGAAGTTGGACCAGGTTTCAACGCTCAGTCAGATGATGAATTAAATGAATATATAAGATCTAAAGCTGATACTGCTTATCACCCTTGTGGAACTTGTAAAATGGGAGTGGATGACATGGCGGTTGTAGATCAAGATTTAAAAGTAAATGGAATTGGAAATTTAAGGGTAATTGATGCATCAGTTATACCTGAAATACCAAGCGCTAATTTAAATGCCCCTACCCTAATGATTGCTGAAAAAGGTTCTGAGGCTATTCTTAATAATTAATATTATAATCATTCTCGATTTGATATAGGTGTCTGATGGATACAAACCAAAATACCAAAGGCATTTTTTTTATAATGACTGGTATGGCATTTTTTTCAATTCAAGACGGTTTAATAAAATTTATTTTTGAGGATATAGCGTTATTTGAACTTTATTTTGGAAGAACACTTATCCAAGCAATATTTTTGTTATGTTTTATTATTATAACAAAAAAATCAATCTCATTAAAAACACACTATCCTATATTGACTTTAATAAGAGTTGTTTGTTTTTTCTTTGGATTTAGTTTTTTTTATATTTCTTTAACATTCATGACACTTGCTATGACGAGTGCGTTATTCTTCTCCTGTCCATTTTTTATGTCCATGTTTGCAAAGTTTTTTTTAAAAGAAAAAATCGGTATTAGAAGATGGAGTGCGATTGTTGTTGGTTTTATTGGTGTATTAATTGTTTTAAATCCAACATTGGGAGATTTTAATTTTTTTAAATTAGCACCAGTTGCTTGTGCGCTCTGTTATTCAATATCTATGACAATAACCAAATATACATCCGATAAAGATAGCATTTACACACAAATGACATGGCTTTATATTTTTGCATTACTTGCAAGTTTATTTATATTTGCTGTGAGTGGGGATGGTAAATTTAATACCTTCACTGATCCAACATTACAATTTATTGTGAGAGAATGGTTCACAAATCCATCCGATGCTTGGCCTTATGTTTTAATAATGGGAACAGTTGCATCAATTTCATTTTTTTGTGTATTTACTGCTTATAGTATTGCATCACCTTCGGTTGTATCATTGTTTGAATATTCTTACATAATCTGGGCGGTATTAGCTGGCTATATCTTATTTGAAACTATTCCAGTGCCGAGAACTTTGTTTGGAGCATGTATAATTATTGGAGCTGGTGTTTATATTTACTTCAGAGAGAAAGTTAGAGGTCAAATGATTGCAACTGATACACCACCAAATAAATAATGAAATCCTATATCCCTACAATTAATATATCCTCTTTAATAGATGGTAAATTCGTTTCAAAGGAAGCAAAAAAAACTATTCAATCAATTAAAAAAGCATGTGTAGAAGTTGGTTTTTTTCAAGTAATTGGTCATGGTTTAAAAAATGAAGAAATCAAAAACATTTGTGCTGTTGGAAATAAATTTTTCAATATGAAAGATAAATACAAAAGAAAATTGTCTCCTAAAAAATGGAATAAACAAAATAAAAATATTTATAGAGGCTATTTTCCCAATGATGTTAATGGAAAAGAAGGTTTAGACTTAGGAGATTTAAACGTCTCTTCTAAATACTCAAATAATATCAAAAACCAATATATTGAATATTTAAATCTTCAAAAATGTTTTAATTCAAAAGCAGTTAAAAAATTAAATAATTACTTTGATAATATTTTTAGTTTAAGTGAAATACTTTTTAAGAGTATTATAGTTTATTACAAAAAAGATCCCAAAATTTCAAATCAAGCTTTTTCAAGACTAAAAACTCTAAGCACATTAAGGTTCAATAATTATCCAAATCAAAAAAAGCCTGTTGAGATCTCAAAACAAGATGGTGTTGCATTAGGATGTGAAACACACGTAGATAGTGGTATTTTCACTGTTCTCTATCAAGATAAAAAAGGTGGATTACAAGTTCAAAACCTAAAGAGTAAAAAATGGTATGATGTACCATTTAATAAAAAGGCATTTGTGGTCAACACTGGAAGAGCTTTAGAATACTTAACCAAAGGAAAATTTAAGGCAACAAATCATCGTGTGCTTTGGAATAGATCAAAGAGGATGTCTATCCCATTTTTTTTTGAGCCGTCTTTTGATTTTAAAATGCATCCTTCATATTTGTTGAGCAAAAAAACTGTAAATAAAGGTCAAATTTACGAAAAGTTTTTAAATAGATCCTTAAAGAAATTTGTTGAATATCAACGATAGTAATAATAAGGTTATTAAATAAAGCGATACATAACTCGTCGTAACTATTTCTAGGCTATACGAAAGTGGGATCGGTCGTCTTTAAATTAAATTTTAAAGGAGGCTTTATGAAGTTTGGTTATTTTTGTAACACAACCAATTGGACACACAAACCATATCATCAATTACTAGATGAAACTAAAGAGATCACTGAATATTGTGATAAAAATAAGTGGAATTCTATATGGTTTACAGAACATCATTTTAATCATGAGGGAATGGAGTCATGCACTAATCCTTTAATGTTAGGAGTAGATGCAGCAGCAAGGACAAAAAATATTAGAATAGGACAAGCTGCGAACGTAATCACATTCCATAACCCAATTAGATTGGCAGAAGATATTGCAACACTTGATCAGCTTTCCAAAGGAAGAGTGGAAGTAGGTGTGGCCAGAGGTGTTTATGGGCGAGAAGCTATAAATTTAAATAAAGAGGCTGATTTAAAAGATCAAGCAAAAAACTTTAGATTGTTTGCTGAGACACTAGAAATTTTAAAAAAAGCTTGGTCCGAAAAATTTTTTAATCACGATGGAGAATTTTATACTTATCCATCCCCTAACTATGTATGGCAACATGATATGAGTCCGCCAAGTGAGGAATTTATGAATATGGAAGACAGCACCATGAAAAAAATAAGTGTTGTACCAAAGCCTTATCAGAACCCACACCCGCCTATTCATCAAGTTGTAGATGGAATAAGATCTATTGAGTGGGCAGCAGAAAATAATATTAATGTAATCATGTGGATTCCTACAGTAAAGGCTCTGAAAATAAGATTTGAGGCATACAAAAATAAAAGATCTGAAGTTACTAAAAAAAATGTTCCTTTAGGAGAAGGGGTTACTCTTGTTCGAGACATGTTTGTTGCTGATACAATGGAAGAGGCAAAAGAAATGGCAGGAGAACATATGGTTAATTACATGAAATGGGTTTGTCATTGGAGAGGTCTTGGTAATCATATGGATCCAGGTGAAGAGCTTCCAAAAACTAAAGGCAAATTAGATTTATTAAATTATGAATTCCTTCATCAAAGAAATATGCTTTTTGGTACGCCGGAGTATGTGATTGATAAAATTCATGAATTAAAATCAGAACTAAACTTACAAAATCTGCAAGTTTGGTCGAATTTTCCAGGTGTAAAACATAAAGATTGTATGAAAAGTATAAAGTTATTCACTGAAAAAGTAATGCCACATTTTAAAGATGATCTAGACACTGAAGTCAAAAAAGTTTCGTGAAGCTCAAGTCAAGAAAGCTTACCGGTGGTCAAGCTGCAATAAAGTCCTTAAGAAAAGAGCAAGTTAAACATGTATTTGGTTTAATTGGATCAGCTACTATGGAAATGTTTGATGCTATTTATCATGATAAAAAAATTAAATTTATTGATGTAAGAGATGAAAGAACAGGAACCCATATGGCTGATGGGTATGCAAGAGCATCTAATCAACCAGGTGTAATTATTGCTGGGCAAAATGGTCCTGGTGCAACAAATTTAGTTACAGGGCTTGCTCAAGCAAAAGCTGCTTTTTCACCAGTTGTATCCTTAGCGGGACTATATTCAACAAAAGATAAAATGGAGGATGCATTTCAAGGACTTGATCAGCAATCTTTGTTTGAACCTGTAACTAAAAAAACAATTACATTAAAGAACAGTAAAAATATTCCAAATGCGATATCAGATGGATTTAATGTTGCGATGTCACCAAGAAGAGGCCCAGTTTGTATAAATTTACCAAGAAACCTACTTGCTGAAAAAAATAATTATAAAATAAATGAAAAAATAAAATCGTTTAAAAACACAAATAATACTCAATCTAATCCTAATTCAATTAAAAGAGCTGCAAAATTAATAAGTAATTCATCTAAAGGAATAATTATTGTTGGAGGAGGAATAAAATATACTTCAGGTTTTAAACCAGTCATAGAACTTGCGGAATATTTGAATGTTCCAATTGTAACAGCTGCTGGTCATGGTGATGCAATTCCTTTTAATCATAAATTAAATGCTGGACAAATGGGACCAAGAGGAAATCCTGTTGCAACAAAATTGACTAAAGAGGCAGATATTATTTTAGCAATTGGAACAAGACTTGGTTTTAATTCAACTTTTTATTCTTTCGAGAACATAAATAAAAAAGCAAAAATTATACAAGTTGAACTAGAAAAAAAAATGTTAGGAAAATATTTTCCAATTAAAATTGGAATAAATGCAGATGCAGCAACAACTGCAAATCAATTGCTTAAAGAGTTTAAAAAACAAAAAATTAAATCTGAGGTAAAAATTTGGACAGAAAGGTTTAAAAATGAAAGATCAAAGTACTTGTTTCAACGTAATAATATACCTTCTAAAAACTATCCAATCCAACCACCAGGGCTTTTCAAAGAACTAAGAAAAGTTTTACCCAAAAACTCAGCAATTACTTTGGATGCTGGAACCCTTTGTTTGCAAGCGACAGATGCTTTAGAATATTACAATCCACCTAGTTTATTTACTCCTTTAGATTTTGGTTTAGTTGGATTTTCATATGCATGTGGATTAGGTGTAAAAGTTGCAAAACCTAAAAGAACTGTTGTAAGTCTAATGGGTGATGGTGGATTTGGTATGACAATATCTGAATTAAGCACCGCTGTAGAACATAAAATTAATACTATAACAATCGTAATGAATAATAAAAGTTGGGGTGCAGAAAAAGCATATCAAAAAGATTTTTTTGGAAAAAGATATTTAGGCGCTGATATTTCAAGTCCACCCTTTAGCAAAGTAGCAGAGCTCTATGGAGCTAAAGGATATAAAGTGAGGAAGTTGTCTGAAATTAATGATGCCGTTAAAAGTGCGCTTAAAGTAAATAAGCCTGTAGTGATTGATGTTGATGTAGATCCAAAAGCACTGTACAGTTTTAGGAGAGATAGCTTTAAACACAGATCAAAATAATGAAATTACAATTACGTAAATTTACGAAGTTTGTAGATAAAACATTTATAGAGGGTGGAAAGGATGCAAAGGAACCTGTACTTTTAGTTTCAGTTGCTGCTGTAATTGAAAATCCTTGGGCAGGAAGAGGTTTTGTTGAAGATATAAAGCCTGAAATTTTAGAACTGGCACCAAAGATTGGGGATATTTTAGTTCCAGAACTTATTAAAGAGATAGGTTCAGGAGATAAAATTCAAGCATATGGGAAGGCTGCAATAGTTGGTCTTAATGGAGAAATAGAACATGCATCTGCTTTTATACATACTTTGAGATTTGGAAATAAGTTTAGAGATGCAGTTGGTGGAACTGCCTATTTAAGTTTTACAAATACAAGGGGACCAGCAGGATCAAAGATTTCTATTCCCATGATGCATAAAACAGATCCTGGATTAAGGCCATTTTATTTAACACATGAATTTACAATTCATGACGCTCCAAATGAAGATGAGATAGTTGTTGCAATAGGTGGTGCTCCATTTGGGAGAGCGCATGCAAGAACTGGAGACAGATATCAAGATATGAAAGAAATGGGCATTGAACAATAAATAATGATCAATGCAAAAGATTCTCACAATACTTTTTACTCCTTAAATCAAAAATCTGGAATTCCTTTGGTATTTATCCATGGTGTAGGCTTGAATAATACGATTTGGGAACCTCAAGTAAACGCATTTGAAAATAGTGTATTAACATATGATATTCTAGGACATGGAAAAACACCTCTCGACAAAGATGAAATTTCATTTGATATTTTTTCAGATCAATTGTTAAATTTGATTAATGAACTTAATATTGAAAAAATCCACTTAATTGGTTTTTCAATTGGATCATTAATAGCAAGAAATTTTGCATGCAAATTTAATGAAAGACTTCAGTCTTTAACATTGCTCTGTTCAATATTTAAAAGAAGTACAGAACAACAAAAATTAGTAAATGATAGATTTGAACTTGCCAAAAAAAGTAAGAAATTATCTAAACAAGCGTTAAATAGATGGTTTACAGATGATTACTTAAAAAAAAATCCTGATACATATAATAAAATAAGTAGCTTATTGGACACCAATAACATGAATAATTTTTTAAAAGTATATTCACTTTTTGTAAATCATAAAGATCAAGAGGATTTTTCAAAAATAAAAGTAAAAACCTTAGTAATGACTGGAGAGGGTGATGTAGGTTCTACGCCTCAAATGTCTGAGGAATTAAGTAAAGAAATTGAGAATTCTTACTTTAAAATAATTCCTAAAGGGAAACATCTATGTAGTATTGAATGTTCTGATAATGTAAATTTAGAAATTAAAAAACATATAGAAAATGCCTGAATTAAAAAAATATAAAATGTTTATAAATGGTGAGTGGGTTAACTCAGATACTGAAAAGATTTTTGAAACACTTAATCCTGAAAATAATAAACCTTGGGCTGCAGTTCCAGAGGCAAGTGTAAGCGATGTTGACAGAGCTGTCAAAGCTGCACAAAATGCATTTGAAGGTGAGTGGCCAAAATTATTACCAAAAGAAAGAGCAAGATATCTGAGGATGATAGGAGATAAACTTAGAGAAAATGCTGAACATTTAGGAAAAATAGAAACAATTGATACTGGAAAACTTTATAGAGAAACATATAAACAGGCTAATTACATAGCTGAATATTATGATTATTATGCAGGTCTTGCTGATAAGGTTGAAGGAACCGTTCTTCCAATAGACAAACCAAACATTCAAGCAATAACGACAAGAATACCAATCGGTGTAATTGCTGCAATTGTTCCATGGAACTCGCAAATGTTTTTAACAGCTACAAAACTTGCACCGGCATTAGCAATGGGTAACACTGTTGTTATTAAATGCTCTGAGTTAGCGCCTGCAACAATGTTTGAATTTGCAAAGTTAATTCAAGAAACTGGTATTCCAAAAGGAGTTGTAAATGTTATTTCTGGTTTTGGAGAACCTTGTGGTAAAGCTCTTACATCACATAATCTAGTTGAAAAAATTGCATTCACTGGTGGGCCAGAAACAGCACGTCATATCATTAGAAATTCTGCAGAAAATTTATCTGAAGTAAGTTTAGAACTTGGAGGAAAAAGTCCTGTTGCAGTATTTAATGATGCAAATCAAGAAAATGCTATTAACGGAATTACCGCTGGAATTTTTGGTGCCAGTGGACAGAGTTGCATTGCTGGGTCTAGGCTTTATTTGCAGGAAGGAATTTATGATGAATTTTTAGACAAACTATCAAATAGAGCTAAGAAAATAAAAATTGGAGCTCCAATGGATCCTGAAACTGAGATGGGTCCGATAAGTAATTATAAACAATTAGAGGTCATTGAAAAAAATATCAAACTAACTCTTGAACAAGGTGGAAGATTAAAATGTGGTGGACAAAGACATTCATTTTCTAATGAAGGTTATTACTTTCCAGCAACAATTATAGAATGTGATAATCATAATTTACCAGTTGCTGAGAATGAATTGTTTGGACCTGTTTTATCAGTGATGAAATTTAAAACTGAAGAAGAAGTTGTTTCAAAAATGAATGATAACCAGTATGGATTATCATCAGGTGTATACACGTCCGACCTTGCAAGAGGCATGAGGGTTTCAAAAGCAATTAGAGCTGGAATTACTTTTGTTAATACTTATAGACTGATTTCACCAACTGCTCCATTTGGTGGTATAAAGGATAGTGGATATGGAAAAGAGGCTGGACTAGAATCTATTAAAGATTACACTCGAGTAAAGACTACATGGTTTTATACTTCTGACGAACCAACACTGGATCCATTTTCAATTAGATAACATCAAAAATATTAGCCAAAATTACTTATTGAAATATTAACTGAATAATATTTAAATTAGTCTTTATAAATTGTTAACAATTAGAGGAAAAATGAAAAAATTAATTATGACTGCAACAATTTTTGTCATGACAATGACATCAAATGTTCTTGCAGATATCAAAATGGGGATAATATTAGGATTTACAGGTCCTATTGAGTCTCTTACTCCAGCAATGGCTGCTTCAGCTGAGCTTGCATTTAAAGAAGCTTCAGACTCAGGTTCATTATTAGGTGGAGAAAAAATTTCAATTGAGAGAGCAGATTCTACCTGTGTAGATTCAGCGGCAGCTACTACAGCAGCTGAAGGCTTAGTATCTGGCGGAGTTGTTGCTATTATGGGTGCTGACTGTTCAGGTGTAACTGGTGCAATTGCAACTAATGTTGCTGTACCAAATGGTGTTGTTATGATTTCGCCATCTGCGACTTCTCCAGGATTAACAGATTTGAATGATAATGGTTATTTCTTCAGAACTGCACCGTCTGATGCAAGAGGTGGTCAAGTCTTAGCTGATATTACTAAAGACAGAAAAGTAAAATCAATTGCTGTTACTCACACAAACAATGACTATGGTAAAGGTTTAGCAGACGTATACGTAGCAGCTGTGAAAGCACACGGTATAAATGTTACAGCAGTCACTGCCCATGAAGAAGGTAAAGGAGACTATGGTGCAGAAGTAGCTACTCTAGCTGCAGCAGGAGGTGATGCTTTAGCAGTACTTGGTTACCTTGATCAAGCTGGTGGTATGATTATTCAAGGATCATTAGATTCTGGTGCATTTGATGTATTTGTGCTTTCAGATGGAATGATTGGCGACTCTTTAACTGACAGATTTGGAAAAGATTTGAACAAATCATTTGGCTCTTTACCTGGATCAACAGGAAAAGGTGCTGGAAAATTTGCTGAAGTTGCAAAAGCTGGTGGAATTGACTCGTCAGGGCCATACACTGGCGAATCATATGATGCAGCAGCATTAATAGCTCTTTCTATGCAAGCAGGTGGAAAAGCAGATAGAGGAACAATTCAAGCAAACGTTATGAATGTTGCAAACGCACCTGGAACAAAAATTTACCCAGGCGAACTAAAAAAAGCTCTTGATTTATTAGCTAAAGGAAAAAAGGTTAATTACGAGGGAGCAACTGGCGTTGAATTTACTGATGTTGGTGAAGCTTTTGGATCTTTCTTAGAAAAAGAAATCAAAGGTGGAAAGTTTAAAACAAAAAAACAAAGATAATACTTAATATTTTTATACCCCAGCGAATTCTTCGCTGGGGTTTTTTCGTAAATTAATTCCTTATAATTTTTTAATATGTAAAAAATTTATATATCTAAATCAGTTTTTGTAAAAATTTTAAAAAAATAAATACTTATCTGCCATGTACAAAGCCCAAGCTATTGCAGCACCTGTAATAATATATTTCATTATTGTTTAATTATTTTTTCTGGTATTATACCTTTAGGTCTATATCTCATAATCATCAATAATCCAATTCCAATCACGAGAAACCTAAAGTATGAAGCACTCTCAATTAAATGAACTCTTAAAGCATGAGTTTCAGGCATATGAGAAGTAAATAAATTGATCAAAAATAAAGCTATAGGAGCCGCCTCGACCCAAAGAAACCATACAACAAATCCACCAAGTATAGCCCCAAAGTTATTTCCAGTTCCACCTACAATAACCATAACCCATATAACAAAAGTATATCTCATTGGGCGATAACTCCCAGGAGTGAACAAGCCATCATTAGTAACCATCATTGCCCCAGCAAGTCCAACCACAGCAGATCCTAAAACAAATATAAGTAAATGTTCTTTGACAATATTTTTACCCATTGCACTGGCAGCTTCCTCATTGTCCCTAATTGCTCTCATCTTACGGCCCCATGGAGAGTATAAAGCCTTTTGAGTAACGATTAATAAAATAACCACAACTGTTAAAAATAGACCAGTAAAGCAAAGTTTCACATAAACAGAGGAAGCTTCTATAACCATTTGATTAAGAGCTTCCTGTTTTTCTGTTACTGAGCTAATTAAGCTTAATTTTTTTGAATGAAATTTTTCGACTAAATTAATAAACCAATCAGATTTTTGTAAATCAATTTCATATGGCGCAGGTCTTTTTAGTCCAATTACATTTTTGACACCTCTTGCTAACCATTCTTCATGTTTGATTATTGAGACTACGATTTCAGCAATTAAAAGTGTTGCGATTGCAAGATAATCTGCTCTCAAACCTAAGGCAATTTTTCCAATCACAAATGCTAACCCTGCAGCAAATAAACCTCCCACAAACCATGAGAATAAAACTGGCATGCCAAGTCCACCCAGAAAACCTGTTTTTGCAGGATCAATCGATTCGATAGCTTCTATGCCAGGAGTAGCGGTAATATTTAATAGAAGTATCCCTCCAATAATAATTGAAGTAATACTATAATTTCTTATTTTTGATTTTTTAAAATGTTTTAAAAGGTATTTTACAGTTACCACCATGGCCACTATTATCAATATACAGGCAAGAATGTTTAATCCACCCACTTGCCATGCTTTTTTAACTGGATCTACTGAAACTAAAACTACGGCTAATCCACCAAGTGCGGTATACCCCATGATACCAAAGTTTATTAAACCCGCATAACCCCATTGTATATTTGCACCAATAGTCATAACAGCTGAAATTAAACAATAATTCATTATAGTAAGAGCGATCGACCAAGATTGAAATATTCCTACCAATATTATTAAAACTAACATTATTGAATAGGCTGCAATTACATTTGAATAATTCCTCATAGGGTTTTGCCTTTAAATATTCCTGATGGTTTTACTAACAATACAATTACTAAAATTGAGAATGAAATCGCAAATTTATAATCTGTGGAAAGTAGCTGTAACAAAGAGTTGGGTTCTAAAGACTCTGGTAAAAGATATGAAATAAATCTTTTGTATGCATAAGTTAAAAATATTTCTGCAAATGCAATTACATATCCTCCAAGGAATGCTCCAAAAGGATTGCCTATACCTCCAACAATTGCAGCTGCAAAAATTGGAAGCATATTGTTAAAATAAACAAATGGCCTATAACTTTTATCCAAACCATATAAAACTCCACCGATTGTTGCTAATATTCCAGCAATAATCCAAGTTATCATTACAACTTTTTTAGGATCTATACCTGACAATAAAGCTAAATCTTCATTATCAGAGTAAGCTCTCATACTTTTTCCTGTTTTAGTCTTATTTAAAAACCAAAACATGATTGAAACTATAATTATAGTTACAATAACAGTAATTGCTTGAGAGGATTTTAAAGTTATCCCTTCATTTAATCCTGTGATTTCTTTAAATTCGTTTGCTTTTAAAATAAATTTTTCTCCGTCAATAAATCTTCTGTCTGATGGTCCTATAACAATTCTTATAATTGCTTGAGTTACAAACATAACCCCAACACTAACCATAGCAAATTGGACAGGAGGACTTTTTTTTATTCGATAATAACTAAAAACAAATTTATCAATTAAAAGCATATAAATAACCATCGCAATTATTGCAAAAGGAATTGTCAACAATGCCGTTGGTAGAAAACCAAAATTAATTCCAATAGTTTGAAAATAATAAGTCAACAAAACAGCAAACATGGTCCCAAAGGACATCATGTCTCCAGTTGCAAAATTAGCAAACCTTAAAACTGCATAAATTAATGTTACAAATATTGCACCTAATGCAAGCTGAGATCCATAAGCCAAGGCCGGTATAACTGTGAAATTTATCAAAACTGTTAAAGCGTTTAATAAGTCCATCATCCACCTAAGAAAGATCTTCTAACCTCTGGGTCTTTAAGTAGTTGGTCACCTGACCCCTCAAATTTATTTTTTCCAGTAACAAGCACATATCCCCTATCAGAGATATTAAGTGCCTGTTTTGCATTTTGTTCAACCATAATTATGGCAACATTAGTTTTTTTTACTTTTATAATATGTTCAAATAATTCATCCATTACTATTGGTGATACACCAGCCGTTGGTTCGTCTAACATCAACACAGATGGTTCGCTCATTAAAGCTCTTCCAAGTGCCACTTGTTGTCTTTGACCACCTGATAATTGACCAACAATTTGTGATTGTTTTTCTTTTAATATTGGAAATAGCTCATAGATATTATTAATCATTTCCTCTAATCCATCTTCTCTTAAGAAGCCTCCGATTTCTAAATTTTCTCTTACTGTTAACTCTGCAAAAACATTTTTTGTTTGAGGTACAAAAGAAATTCCTTTTTTTACTCTATCTTGAGGAGACATTTTTGAAATATCCTCGCCATCTAAACAAACACTTCCTGATTTCAAAGTAAGAAGACCTAACATAGCTTTCATTGCTGTAGATTTTCCTGCCCCGTTTGGGCCTAGTATGGCTACTATTTCTCCTCTATTAGCATTTATATTACATGAGCTAATAATATCTGGTCCATCTCCATAGCCACCTGTCATTTTTATTCCCTCAAAAAAAGCCATTATTTTCCTTTTGAAATTGTGGATTTTCCAAGATAACTCTCTATTACCTTATCATTTTTTTTTACTTCTTCAGACTTACCTTCAAACAGCACTGAACCTTCGGCCATTACGATAACTGGATCACACATTCTGCTTATAAAATCCATATCGTGTTCAATCATACAAAAAGTATAATTTTTTTCTTTATTTAGTTTTAAAATTGCAGTTCCTAAATCTTTAAGTAATGACCTATTTACTCCCGCTCCAACTTCATCCAATAAAACTAACTTAGCATCAACCATCATTGTTCTGCCTAATTCGAGAAGTTTTTTTTGACCTCCAGATAGATTTCCTGCTCTCTCGTTTGCTAAATGTTTTAAATTTAAAAATTCAATTACTTCATATGCTTTTAATCTATTAACTTCCTCCTCTTCTTTTACTTTTTTAGGCTTTAGAAGTGCATTTAATAGATTTTCACCAGATTGATTTGGGGGAACCATCATCAAATTTTCAAGCACACTTAAGTTTGAGAATTCATGTGCTATTTGAAATGTTCTTAAAAGTCCTTTTGAAAATAGTTCATGAGAGGGTAAATCGGTAATCTTTTCATTATTAAAAATAACACTACCCTTAGAAGATTTTAAATTCCCAGCAATTAAATTAAAAAGGGTAGTTTTTCCTGAACCATTTGGACCAATTATTCCAGTTATAGAACCCTTTTTAATTTTCAGCGAACAATTAGATACAGCTGCTAATCCACCAAAATATTTTGATAGATTTTCTACCTGTAAAATACTTTCGGACATTTAATTTATTTCTTAAGTCGCTTAAGAATACTATTTGTAGTTTTGTTTAAAGATTTATAAAAGCCAGATTTTCTAAGTTCATTTACAGCTTGTTCATTTAAACCTTTTGGAGTTTGTGAATTTTGGACCAACAATTTTAAATCATTTTTTGAATTAATTTTTGCATCCTCAGAAAGTGCTATAAAAAGAGAAGTAATATATTTTTGTGCATCTGATTTACTAATTCCTTTTTGATTAAGCCATACCGACAACGTATATAATAACTCGTAAAATGGTGCCATCATAGATGAAGTAGACCAAAAATTTAAAGATAAATTCTCATTTTCTATCTCAACAGTGGTGCCCAAATGATCAAAGAAATTTTTGACACTTTTGTTGGGTGGATATAAAGGTATAGGTCCCTTTCTAATTGAAATTGGGGGTAGTGGTATAGCCCTAAAAATTTTAGATTTCATATTTGTATATTTTTTAAGATCTTTCATTTTTATTGTAGAGATAAAGCTAATTATGGTTTGATTTTTTTTAAATTTAAGCTTAGGTAAAATTTGATGGCCTACCTCTGGTGTGACTGATAAAAAGATCCAATCGCTCTGATTAATAATATCTTGGTTGTTGTTTAAAACTAAAATTTTTTTACTTTTCCTTTTTAAACTCGATGAAATTTTATTACTTCTTTTTGATACAATTATTTTTCTAATTTTAAGTTTTGATCCTAAAATTCCATAGATTACAGATTTTGTAATATGGCCTGTTCCTATAAATCCAATTTTCATGATAAATATTATTACTATTACTAAATTAAATTAATTAATAAAAAAAGAATTAACTTAGTAATTAAATTGTCTAAATTATTTGTTGCATACTCCTATAGAATTGGGACCACATGTTTCTCCATTGGTCCATAAGGCTCCTATTAGATTAGCCCCATCAAAATTTGCATTCGTGATATTTGACGATGTAAAATTTGCCTCCATCAAATTAGAATTTTGAAAATTTGCTTCAATTAGTGTTGATCCCATAAAGTCTGCTCTAGTCAAATTAGCCCCAGTAAAATTTGCTTTTTCAAAGTTTGCGCCAACTAAAATAGACTCATATAAATTTGCCCTAATAAAACTTGATTCAGGAAAAGTTCCAAAAGATAAATTTGAACTCATCATAATGCTTTTATCAAAGTTTACCTGAATAAAACTTGTAAAAGATAATTTTGAATTCGGTAGATAGCTGCCTTGTAAATCTTGCCCATCAGAAAATCGACAATTAGTATAATCGACACCATCATTAATTGGATCCTCGCACCCAGCAATTGCATTTGTAGAAATCAAAAAAAATAATATTAAAACAAATATTTTTTTCATATTGAATAGTGAGTTAATAAATATGAATGATAACAGAAAAATACGTAGATGAGCTAGCTAATATTTTTGAGTTATAGCTATTAAACCAGCAATAACAATTAGAACACACGCTGAAATTGTGTTTATTACTTTTGGTTTTACTTTAATCCAGATAATTAATTTGTTTGCTAGCAAAGCATACCCAATCAAAGATAAAAAATCTAAAATCATATACGTAGAGATTAAAATTATAAATTGGATAATATAGTTAGAATTAAAATCAATAAATTGCGGAAAAATAAATGGAAAAAACATCCAAGCTTTTGGACTTGTACCTGCAACTAAAAAACCATCTTTTAAAAAGGAAAAGTTGCTTTTAGAAATATTATTACTTTTAGAAATGTTTTTTGGTCTGGATTTATAAATATCATATGCAAGATAAAGTAAATAGATTATACCTGCCCACTTAAAAATATTTAAAACTTTTGGATGATCTAAAAAAAAAGACCCAATTACAAATATAACTAAAGTAGCTTGGACAAAATTAGCTATTACATCACCTGTCGCTGACCATATACATTTTTTCATTCCATAATTAATAGAATATGAAATAATAACTACTCGAGGAGTACCAGGAGTAATGAATAGAAAAAAAATAATTTGAAGAAAAAGAAAAAAATCTGGGGGGAGCATAAAGGATAGTCCTAAAAAACCGGGAGCTAAAGATGGCTAGATAGGACTATCTAAAATGATAATATCACACCTTAACTTATTTGCATTAAAATTTTATATTAAATTTACTGAATTTTCATGAAAAAAAGTCACAGACCAGAAACAAGAGTAAAAAACCCCGAGCCCAAAATGGGCACTTCAGATTGGATAATTTGGGCTGCCTGGGCGGACCGTATTACTTTTGAAGATATAGAAAAAAAAACTGGAAAAACTGAAAGTGAAGTTATTAAAATAATGAGAAGATCTTTAAAACCCTCGTCATTTAGATTGTGGAGAAAAAGAGTAAATTCTCAAAGTATAAAACATAGAAAAAAATTTGAATATTCAAGAAAGCTTATAAGATCGAAGATAAAAAAAGAGGAATATTTAGACTAGTAATTACAGATAATAGAATTATATAGAGTTAATGAAAAATATCACAGTCTACTCAGGACCTTTATGTGCTTTTTGTGATGCTGCCAAAAGATTGTTAGGAAGAAATAATTTAGAATACAAAGAAATAGATATATCAACAGATCCAAATTTAATGGACGAGATGATTAAAAAAGCTGGTGGTAAAAGAACAATTCCTCAAATTTTTTTTGAAGAGCATCATGTTGGTGGGTATCAAGAATTAAGAGAGTTAGAAAAAAACGGAACTTTGTTAACCAGCTTAAAGTAATTTAATTATATAATTAATTTGCAACAAATATTGCTTGAAAAGGACCACTTCCTATGTGAATTGCGTCTCCTCCACCAGAATTTAGTGACATTCCCTCGCCTAAATTAAAACTCATTGTCAATGAAGTTGTTGCATCTGTAATTACTATTGAATCTGCGAAAGTAACCATTCCCTCAAGTTTATCTACCTCTCCTTCGTTTGCAGCTAAATGTCCATTTGTATCAACTAAAATTCCTTTAATCTCGGCAGATGTACCATTAATGTTTGTTGCAGTTGCAATTCTAGTCCATGAATCACCTGAACCACCAAAATGTGTTAAAGTTTCAGTAAACTTTCCGGCTGTAACTGCGCTTGACGAACAAACTGAGTTATTTGTATGCGATCCACTGCCTTTAGTATGACTACCAGATCCAGCAACTGTTCCACAAAAAACACCTGATCCACTTGAAAGACCATCCATTGAACCATCTATTTGAAAAGATGCAGTTATTCCAAATGAATTATTCATTATTGCATAACCATGGGTATAGGTACCACTTGGAGGCCTTGTATAAGTTCCTGTAAGATCGACTTCAGCATTCTGTGCAACAGATGCTGTTGCGCCACTCGCATTGTTAAATACTTGACTGCAATTAGTTAAATCTACTGTTGTGGTGACAGTTGGTAGTGTTGGAGAACTTGTGCACAAATACATCTTATAAATGACAATTTCATACAAGTCTGGAGTATATTCGCATCCACTTTTTATTTCAGCCTCTGAAAGGACACCACTAGATGTGCTACATGCGGCTGCTTTGGCCTCATTAGTAAATGATAACTCAAATATAAATATTGTTGCTAATATGAGTAATAAATTTCTAAAAATTTTCACTTAAAATCCTCCCGCTTTAACAGTAAATGCTGATCCACTTTTTACTATAATATTTTCTCTTCTTACTTTATCGTACTTTTGATCAACTATTGAAGTTTTTTCAAATACTTCATCACTAATAAATTCACGATCTTTATTTACCTTATTTGTGCTAAATCTTAATTGTAAAAACCATTCGTCTGTATGATGATCATAGTTTGTGTGCCCTAGCTCAAATGTTAAACCAGAGTTTGGTACCTCAACCTTTGTTGTATACTCGTAACCCTCAAAATCATTACCACTTGGTACATCAAATTTAAAAGCTTTCGTATAAAAAGTAGAAGAAGGGATATAAGGTATTTGAGCACCAAATTCTAAATCATACCCGTCCAAAGCTTCTTCTGCCTTACTATTTTTTCCTGTTTTACTATCACTGTTTGAAAAATATTGATTGTAATTTAATTCTAAATATGAAGATTTTATTTCTCCCCCTAAGCTCATTCTTGAATGATCGTAATCTAATTCGTGGTCATAAAATGCATTTAAACCATACATAGTTGTCTCATCCTCTGAGATATATCTTTTCCCAAGACCTAGGTTTAATGTTTCTCTATCTCCATCATGCATAAAAAAAGAACCTTGAAAGAAAGTTAGTTCTTCATCACTTTCATTAAGAGGCTTGAAAGTTTGTATGCTCAGTTCAGGTTTTGTCTCTTCAGTGGTTCTAATTGTAAAGTCTGTATGTTCGAAATTTCCATCTAAAAATGTCTCTAAAGAATTAAAAAAATTATCTTTGACTTGTTTAATATCTGCAAATGAAATAGTCGCAAAAGAAAGTACAAAAATAAACAGCTTTAATAGAAACTTCATACGATAACTATACGTTTTAATAGTTAAGAATGATAGCTAATTTTCTTCCTTAAAAACTAAGCAAATACCATTATTGCAATATCTTTTGCCAGTTGGATCTGGACCATCATCAAAAATATGTCCATGATGACCCCCACAATTCTTGCAATGATATTCTGTTCTTGCGTAACCTAAATGATAATCAGTTTTTGTTTCAAATACATCAGGTAAAGATTTATAAAATGATGGCCATCCTGACCCACTTTCATATTTGGTATCAGAATCAAATAACTTCACTCCACAATTTGCACAAAAATAGGAACCTTTTCTTTTTTCACTATTTAATTCACTAGAACCTGGTCTTTCTGTTCCCTCTTCAAATAAAACAAATTTTTGTTCTGCCGTTAAATTAGGATTATTTTTTGACATATTAAATATATTTAGCACAAGTTTTGTGTAAACTTGAATGTAATTCAATTAGTTTATTAAAATCTTTATTATAACCACCACCTAATACCCCACAAATTGGTATTCTTTTTGAAAAAAAGTTATCAATTACAATGCTATCTCTTAAATTTATGCCTTGATCAGTAATTTTGAGTTTGCCCAATCTATCATTATAGTGAATATCAACGCCAGCTATATAAAAAACAAAGTCAAAGTTCTCATCATTCAAATTTGCTAAATTAAATTTTAATATATCTAAATACTCTTTATCTTCAGTGTTATCTTTAAGCTCAACATCTAAGTCACTTAATGATTTTTTTGCAGGGTAATTGGACTTTGAATGCATGCTAAAAGTAAAAACATTTCTGTTATCTATAAATATATCTGAGTTTCCATTTCCTTGATGAACATCAAGATCAACTATTAATATTCTATTAGCAAGACCTCTGTTGAGTAAATACTTTGCTGCAACAGCAACATCATTAAAAACACAATAACCAGCACCTCCATCAAAATTTGCATGATGGGATCCTCCAGCTGTATTGCATGCTATTCCATAATTTATTGCAAGTTTCGATGCTAAAACCGTTCCGCCAGTAGCAACAAAAGATCTTCTTACAACACTATCATTTAATGGAAAGCCAATTTTTTTAATATCTTTTTCACTTAATTTTTTATTTTTTACATCTAAAATATATTTTTCTGAATGAGCCTCTTTTAATGTTTCAATTGAACATGGATTTGGTTCATAAAATTTTGAAACAACTTCTTTTTCAATTAAATATTTGGCAAGTTCACCAAATTTTTTGATTGGAAATTTATGATCATCATCAATTTTAGCCACATAGTCTTTATGATTAACAACAGGTAATTCCATTTTATTCAATTACACGAATAGGCTTTCCAGATAAATATGCCTCAATATTTTCAAACATTTGATTATAATAGATTGAATAATTTTCAGCTGTTACATAACCAATGTGAGGAACTAACAAAGCATTTGGTAAAAATCTTAATTTGTGACTAGAAGGTAAAGGCTCTTTTTCATAAACATCAATACCTGCACCTGCAATTTGATTTGTTGAAAGTGCAATGATTAAATCATCTTCATTTACAATAGGCCCTCTAGATGTGTTAATTAAATAAGCAGTTTTTTTCATTTTATCAAACTCTGCTAGCTTAATACAATCTTTATATCTTTCTCCTCCTTGAACATGAACAGATAGAAAATCTGAGTTTTGAATTAAATCTTCTTTGCTACAAGGTAAAACGTCCAGCTCTTTGCATTTGTCCAAGCTTAAGTTTTCGCTCCAAGCCATAACCTCCATGCCAAATGCTTTGCCAATTTTTGCAACTTGTGAACCAACGCGACCAAGTCCAATTAAACCCAATATTTTTCCTTTTAACTCAACTCCAATTGTTGTCTGCCAGTATCCTTGAAACATATTATCAATTTCAGTTTTAAGGTTTCTTGCCAATCCTAAAATTAAGGCCCAAGTTAATTCTGGAGTTGGATTAAGATTAGAGTCTGTTCCGGTAACAATGATTTTTTTCTTTTTACAAGCTTCAAGATCAATAGAGTTATTTCTCATTCCACTTGTTGCAATATATTTTAATTTTTTTAAGTTTTTTATTAGATTAGCTGTAATTTTAGTACGTTCTCTCATTATCAATAATGCCTCAAAATCATTTAATTTTTCGATTGCATCCTCCTCACCTTCAAATGGTTCATTAAAAACTTCTATTTCATATTTTCCTGATAATTTTTTAAGATCTACAAACTCTTGGGCAACGTTTTGATAGTCATCTAATATTGCAACTTTAAGCATTTTTTTTACTTTTATTTGAAAGGGTTATACCTGCAATTATGAATATTGCGCCAAGAAAATGATAAAACATAAATTTTTCACCAAGTATTACAATTGCCATTAAAGCTCCAAAAATTGTCATTAAATGTAAAAAAACCCCAGACCTATTTGCTCCTATGATGTCAATTCCTTTAATCCAAAACAAAAATGCAAATATGCCAGGAAATAAAACTACATAACCCAAGGTTAATATAAATGGTAATCCTAAAACAATCTTGTTTCCAAAACTCATCTCAATAAAATAAATTGGAACAAGGAATATAAAGCCACATATTATTATTATTTCTAATAAAGCTAACTGAGAAATAGGATGTGTTTTCTTGCGGAGTAAAGCTGAATAAATAGCCCAAGATAACATCCCTATTACCATTGATAGATCACCCTTATTAAACTCTAGTTCTTTAATAAGTTGAATATCGGCTTTCGTGACAATAAATAAAACTCCCGTTAATGATAAAATTACTCCTAAAATTTGAAATAGATTAGTTTTTTCAATTTTTAAAAATGATGCAAAAAAAAGTATCCAAACAGGAATTGTAGATATCATCAAGATACCACTGATAACTTGAGTATAATATAATGAGTAATAAACAATTGAATTAAATATTGTAATACTTGTAATACCTAAAATAATAAACAATCCAAGATTTTCAAAAACGTAATCTTTTTTATTTATTACCTCTTTATAAGTGAAAGGAAATAATATTAAAAAAGCAAAAAACCACCTATAAAAATTCAAAGAAAATGGTGGTATCTCATATGTGCTTGCAGCTTTTCCAACAATAAAATTACCTGACCAAAATAAAGCAGCTAATGTTAAAAATAAATATGCTTTAGTATTACTATTTATAATATTTGATTTCATAATCTTACTAATTAAACGAAACTAACTTAATAAAATAAATAACTGAAATGAATAATTTTTAGAATGAATCTCTCCAGCTCGATCTATAATTGATTAACCCAGTATCTATTGAATCAATTACTACTATATCGTCTTTATCAGTATTTGTAGACTCACCTGAAATATTTGCATACAATTTAGTTCCAAAACTAACTATCTTAGATAAAACTCCAGTACCAACATAAAAACATTCTTCAGTTGTTTCAGACCCTTTGTTAGTCCCAAGTTTTTTAGATAAATTGGTTCCACAATCTGCATCTACAGAACAAATATATGCCTTGCCATCTCCACACGATTTCGCTCCTCTGAGTGGTTTGAAAACTGGATAATAAACTACATTGCCTGTTAACGTTGGCTCATTTACAACTTTCTTTTGATCATCAAGATCTATAAACCATCCTCTATCAGCTATATCAGGACAACTAGAACCATCTTGATCTTTTGTAGTATTTTTGCATCTTAAAAAATTGTCAGGGCTTTGGCTAGCTTTTTGAGATCCAAAAAATGGGTAAGAGTAATCTTTAATACCAAACATCACGTTTTGAACTCTGCTAAGATTTACTTGGCTGTCACTTAAGTTCATTAGATCGCCCGTACCACCAAATAACCAAAAGCTTTTAGATCTAACACCAATACCTGCATCTAATGAATGATACATGTACCTATTATTTATTTGCGTTGAGGACATGACATCAAACAAAGTATACTTATCATAAAGTCTAACCGGCTTAGTATTTGAACTAAATTGCCCAGTCGTTACATCATACTCTGGTGTTTGTTGCATATTAGTTAAATTAATTTTCGTTATTTTGCCTTCTAAATCACTTACATAAAGTAGTGCACCTGAAAAGTTTGCTTGCGAGGCATCTGCTGTTATCACAACTGGTGATGATGGAATTGAGTTAACAATATCGTTTTTTGAATTGTTATCATATACTTTATCTTCTATTTTGATTTCTTTTTTAACTTTTCCAGTTAACCAATCAATTAAGTATACGTTTGATCCAATTGCAGGTGAAAAATTACCAAAACCACCTGTTAAAACCGCAACATATTCATCATCTAGTACATCGTTATCTCCAGCTCCTGTGTTTGGCATTCGAAAGACACGAGGTGATCCCCATGTTTCACCTAAATATCTATAATCATATTCTGCACCTGCGCTTGCTAAGTCTCCTATTTGAACAATACTAATACTATCAGAATTAGTATTTCCTGATGCATCAAATTTATATGCTTTATTAAAAGTAAGTCTTACCACTCCTGATATATTTGCGGCCGCTGTTGATTTTGTAACATCAATTCCATTTGCATAAATAGTGTAGGGTTCCGATGTATCTAAAATATTTGGCACCGTCCAAGTTTTGCTCAAATAACAAGAAGTGTTACCTGAAGCATCACAAGTATTTGATCCGCCAAGATTATTTGTTGCTGTTATAGATTGATTGAAATCTTTTATATTCAACCTAGTTGTTTTGTAAGGATATTCAAACAAATTACTTTGATGATCTACTCTTAATATTTTTTGACTAGTTGAGTCGTTTAATATTGAATATAAGTGAAGTGGTTTATTTGGATCTGTAACATCAATTGTAGAAAATCCTGCACCAGCTCTACCGTAAGGGATCATTAATAATGTGTACCAACCCTCTTTGTTTGTAATTGGGTGTTTAAAATAAGTATCATGAATAGTTGGTGAACCATCTAACAAGAACATAGGTATACTTCCCCCTCCTGATGCTTGATTTAAAGTTGGATTAATAATTCTTGGAAGTTTTGGAATTATTAAAGGAGGAACAAATCCCCAAATTTCTTCTCCTGTATCTGCATCCACCGCGTGTAATACACCATTGTTTGCAGCTCCATAAATTATATCTTTTCTATTAAAGTTGTTTGCTGCAAAAGTTACGTAATTATTTTTTTGTCTAAAGTAACTTTCTGTATTTTTCGTTTGTGCTTGAATGCTTGCAGATGGCTTTCCAACAATAGCTAATTCAGAATTATAAATATCTGCAATATATGCATTTTTTAATTTTCCATTATCATCTGTTCTTTTTCTTGGCTCTCTAAGATCACAGTCTCCATCATAATCAAAATAATCTTCACCTCTAACGAACCTAATAAGACCAGTAAGCTCATCCATTGTTCCATCTAATACACCACTAGAGCTTGCACATCTTGTTAGGTTAGATAAATTATTAGAACCAGTAGTTCTTCGATGATAGTCTTTAACTTGATTACCAGTAGCAAAAAAATAATTACTTATTGCTCTACTATTTGCATCGGTAAAATTATTTGATGTAGTATTTCCTTGTACGGCTGTCCAGATTTTTCTTTGAGCTGGTAATTTAATTTTGTCATTTAAATCCCAAACTTGTTTAGATGTTAAAGCATCCCCTGTTTGCGTTAGATCTGTTTTTAAAATTGTACCCCACCACTCCTTATTTCTTCTATTTTGAAATTTTCCTTGGAATAATTGTCCAGTTCTTGCAATTTCACTTGATATTGATGGTGCCGAATAAGAATATGTTTTTGCAACAATAGTTTGAACAATTTGATCAATTACAGCTTTTAAATCTGATGGGGTATTTGCGATAAAAAATCCTTGTTGTTTTACAACTCCTCCGGATTCTATGTGTGTTCCTCCTGCAATAGCAATATTTTTAAACATTTGTTTAGCTGAGTTGTCTTTAGTAACTCTCTCACCATATCCAACAGTAAAAGTTAAAACTCCTTGAGAACTAAATCTTGCTCTAGCTTCCGTAACTGGATGTCCTGCTGAGTTTTTTGTAAACTTTCCATCACCAATAATGATCATTGCATTAACCTGACAATCAAGCCCAGGTATTATTGGATTAACTATTCCTTTATTGTAGGTCCAATATTTCCTCATCAAAGTTCTAAGACCTGTGCCTAAGGTTCCATATTTTAGTTGTACTCTATCGTTAGCAAATAACTCTAAAATTTGTTGAGAGCCTTTTGGATTTATTCCAACTGCTATATTTCCTTCAGGGTTAGTTCTTTCATCATCTCTTGGCATATTAAAATTTGGATTATTGTCGTCATATTTAAATCCTGAAAAGTCTGCTTTTCCTCCTTGCCAAAAACCAACACCAAAGTTAGCCGATTGAGAAAGTGCTGAGTCTTTAACTACAAAACTTATTGAATCCTCTGCACCTTTCCACAGAGAAACACCAGAGTCTCCGAAGTGATCGACGTATGCTAAATTTGTATGGTTTAAAATAGTAATTTCGTTTCTTCCAAAACTTGTAACGTATATTCTATTTGATTCTGACGCACTTCCTTCACCAAGTCTAATTCCCATCGGCTTATCTAAAAAGATTTGTGAATTGCTTGCTGAATTTTGGCTATAGGCGTCTTTGATACCAACACTATGAGTTAATCTAATTGAACTTCCAGATTGTGTGTATCTACAAACCTTTGCACTTAAATACCCTGTTGTATAAATAACTCCATTTCTTACAGCAATACTTTGACCTCTTCCTGCTCCACAGGTGTCATAGTTGCTTGATTTGTTCCATCCTTGATAAAGACTGCCCGTTGGACATCCATTTTGACTTAGTTGTTGTTTTAAAATTTTACCATTTGGTCCGTCTTTGCTATAAGCAAAAAGATTTCCACTTTCTTGTACAACGTCTATTGCATCATCAAAAAGCGCTCTTAAAGTTGAGTTTGCATTCGAACAAATAACAGTTGAGGATTTATCTAAGTGTCCATTTAATGTAATTACTCTCCATACATCTTTTGAAATCGCCCACATTTTATTACCATTGATATCCATCGAAGGCTTACTTTTAAAATAAACTGCCATATTGCCACCAAGGTCTTTCGCTCCCTTTTTATGTTCTACTAATCCAGTTAAATTTTTGGCTTGTTTTTTTGTGTAGAAACGAGATAAATTTTTACAGTTTTTACATTTTTTTCCACCATCAGAATACCTTGAGTCTACTGACATCAATGTATAACCAGCTCTTTTATCTTGAGATTTATCTTGAAGTAAATAAATAAAATTGTTTCTATATTCCATATTGATTGGGCTGCCCATATTTCTACCTTTATAACCGTGAATTCTTGAGCCTCTGTTAACTCCACCAAAAACATTTCTATCTATTACTAATCTATTGGTATTAGGGTTCCAATAACCAAAACCACTTTCATCTACACTAACAGTAAAATAATTTCCGTTTCCCCTTGGTGTAACATCAATAAATGGTCTTACATATTTCTTCAAATCTCCACTAGCTGGGTCCCACATACTTTGTGATTTATCGACTAGAAATAAAATATTTGCAGGAACACTATTTCCAGTTCCTGGAGGAAGTGGTTTTGAATTTGCAATATTAGTTGCAAAAAAAATAAAAAAAATTGTGATAAATCTTAAAACCATAAAGACAAATTTATTTTACTTTGATCTTTATTCAAATTTTTTATGCCCAATATGGGTAAATTTAAAAGTTTTCTTTCCAGCTGCTTCTAAAATGATCAATATCCTCTGCTAAAGCTTCTATAATGACTAGATCATCTTTTGGATCATAAACTTCTGAAGTTCCAGAAATGTTTGCATATAATTTAGTTCCAAATGCAATTATTTTAGAAAGTACTCCAACACCTACATAGTAACACTCTTCCCCTGCCTCAGCTCCCGTATTGTCACCAAGTTGGGATGATAAATTTGTTCCACAGTCTGCATTTAAAGCACAGATGTAAGCATTTCCTGCGCCACAACTCTTACTTCCTGTTGTTGGTTTATAGATTGGAAAGTATACTGCATTTCCTCTCATAGTTGGTTCAGCAGTTATTTTTTTTCTATCATCAAGCTGAACATACCAGCCTGCATCACTTATATCTGGACAATTTTCTGTTCCATCTGTTGGAACGTCTTTGCATTTTTGAAGTGTGTCTGCAGTTTGTGGTGTATTTACATGACCAAAGAAAGGAAAATGAGAGTCTTTAATCCCAAACATAACATTTCTAACTTTTGTTTTATCAACTAAGACATCATTTAAATTCATAAAGTCACCAGTTCCAGCCCATAAATGAAGTTTTTTAGTCTTAATTCCAATACCAGCATCCATTGGATGGAACATTAGTCTGTTATTTAATTTAGTAGATGATTGTAAATTTAATAAAGTTGTTTGTTCGTATAAATCAATTTTTTCAGTTTTTTGACTTAGACTATTATCGTCTGGATCAAATGCGTGTTCGTACTCAAGATTTGTTAAATTAATTTTTGTTACTTTTCCTTCAAGATCATTTAGGTAAACCATTGCTCCTCTATATGGTCCAAGCGAGTCGTCTGAAGTTATAACAACTGGAGTGGCGGGAATTGAATTTGTAATATCATTTAATGATGCACTATATGGTAAATCTTCTATATCAACTCTTTTAACAACACTTCCATTTTCCCAATTAATTACATACAAATTTGATCCAATACCAGGAGATCCGACACCATATCCACCTGGCATCGCTGCAACATATAAATCATCATTTATAGATTTATCTCCTGCACCATCATTTGGCATTCTAAATACTCTTGCTGATCCCCAAGTATCCCCTAAAAATCTATAATCATAATTAACGCCTCTTGGATCAATTTTTCCAACCTGAGAAATATTTATGGTGCTATTAGATTTATCATTATCATCTCTTTTCGCGTTGTAAAATGGAACTGCTGAATTGAAAGTAATTTTAGTTTCCCCTGATGAATTATTTAATGTGTAATCGCCACTTCCTAAAAGATTTCCATTTAAACTTACTTTGATTTCTCCATCTGCAGGATCAAGAGCAACTCCAGTTAAAGTCCAAGTTCTTCCCTCATAACAATGGGTATTTAAAGAAGTATCACATGTTTTTGAAGAATTACCTAAATTAAAGTTTTCTACAACAGTAGTTGTTTCAGTGAAATCAAAAATATTATATCTAGCTGTTTTATAAGGATAAGACTTAAAATCATTTTTATGATCAACATGAAAAACTTTTTGAGAAACAGGATCATTTAGTACGGAATATAAGTGAAGAGGTTTGTATGGATCAGTCACATCTAAAGTTGTAAACCCAGCTCCACCTCTTCCATAATTTACCATCAATAAAGTGTACCAGCCCTCCTTATTTGTAATTGGATGTTTAAAATAAGTATCATGGACTGTGGGTGATCCATCTACTAAGAATAACGGATTAGTTCCACCTTCTGCTGAATTAGCAGCAGTTGGGTTTATTACTTCTGGAAGTCTTGCTGCTATTAGGGGAGGTACAAATCCCCACATTTCTTCTCCTGTATCTGCGTTAAATGCGTGTAATATTCCATTGTTTGCACCAACATAGATTGTTCTTTGTCTGTTATAATTATTAGGTGTATTAGCCCATGCTTCATAACCATTTATTCCTCTCCAATAAGACTCTTCATTTGTACTTTGTGATGTAAAGCTTGCTTTTGGTCTTCCAACAACAAGCAGCTGTGAATTATAAATGTCACCTAGGTAAGCTTTGAATACATTTCCATTTTTATCTTTTCTTGTTCGGTGCTCTGTTAAGTTACAGTTTCCATTATAATCAAACCAATCTTCTCCTCTTACAAATCCTATCAATCCCTTAGTATCATCTTCATTAGCTCCATCCTTTACTAATGTATTTGATTTACATCTTGTCCCTGAACCTGTTTTTCTATGATAATCAAGAACCGCATTTCCTCTTAAAGAGAAAAGATTATTTCTTATTGAATTGTAATTACTTTTGTTAAAATTATTATAATTAGTTTGATATGAAACATCTGGTAACACAGTCCAAATTTTTCTAGCAGACGGAGCTTTCATAATTTTCGCTGCATCCCATTTTTGATTTGCAGTTGTTGCGTCACCATTTTCTGTTAATTCTGTCTTAATAATTGTTCCCCACCACTCTTTGTCAGATCTATATTGAAATTTTGCTTGATATAATTCACCACTTTCTTTTAACTCAGCTGAAATAGATGGAGCTGAATAAGATACTGTTTGAGAAACAATTGATTGAACAATTGATTTTAAAAGAGTTTTTAACTCTGCTGCTGTTAGAGCTTTATAGTATGTATCGGTACCACCTTTTTCAGCAAGCAATTGGTAATTATCATATTTTTTTATTCCATCTCCATAAGGGACTGCGTAAGTTTTAATCCCTCTATTTTTTAGGGTTTCAATTTTACCCATAGCATCATTGAGATTATTTGCTTTGTCGTCCCACTCACCATCTCCAATGATAATAATTGCATTTACTTGGCAAGGTAAATCTTCGTCTTTTGGGGAAAAATCGCTGTTATAATAATCGTGCGCAAGTCTTGCAAAAGATAAGGCTCTAGTTTTTAACCTTAATGGGAATCCCTCTAGCATTTTATTGTATATTGCTTGTGCACCTTGTCGATGAATACCAATTTCTAAACAACCATCTCTTTTACAAGGGGTAGGTTTAGTTCTATCATCATTAATAAAAGATTTGAAAGATGCTTGTTCTTCTCTTGCCCATAAAGCAAGTCCAAAACTTGCCTCTTGTACCAAAGTTCCGTCTGTTACAACTGATGCTATTGCATCTTGTGCTCCTTGAATTCTAGTAACCCCATCGTTTCCATAATCGCCAATAAATTTTAAATTATTTGGATCAAGAATTGTAACTTCTAATCTTTCAGTATTTGCAACATGAATATTACCATTTACATAATTAATACCCATTGGATTTGCAAAGTATACTACTGGATGAGCAGCAACAGTATTAACAGTATCTGAACCTAATTGACCTGTAGAAGTAACAAATGTTCCATCCAATTGATACTTACAAACTTTACCTTTTGTAAACCCAGTTGTGTAAATATGATTATTATGAATAGTAATACTATCTCCTCTTCCCCATCCACAATGAGTATCTTGAATAATTTGAATTGGCGCACCAGTTATGCATCCATTGCTGGCAGTTCTAAATTTTGCGATCTCATTAGATTTATATTTTTTAATGTATACAAATATACCAGAACCTTCTCTTACAACCTCAATGCCTTCAGAATTTGAAAAATATTTTTTGTAATTTGTGTCTGATGTGCTGCAATTGACATAATTTTTATTATTAAGATGATGATTTTTCGTTTTACCATCTTTGTAAGAGTTTAAATTAAAACTTAAGTGAGTATGTTCACTTGTAAATATTAATATATCACCATTTACAGCTAATGCTCCGTGGTAAAAATCTTTATCGGGTGTTGGGTCTCCAGGATATGTAAAGCACTCTCCTTTATCAGTGTAATAATTACTTGAAACTGGCCCATTTTTTGATTTTTTTTTTTTCGCTTGTGAACAATTTTCAGTTCCAGATGCTGATTGTGCATAGGATTGGGTAAAGAAAAATGCAAAATCCTTTGTATTATTAGAGAGCTCTCCTTTTGTATCATATGAAATTAGATGGAGATAAGGTTTCAATAAACCAGTTTTTCCATATCTTGCGTCATAAGAAGTTGAGATAAAATATAAATATCCATCTTTATAACCTTCCATACTAGTTGGTAGGTCAAATGCTAAATCAAGAGCTTTTTTTGATAACACTCCTTTATTAGATAGCACTCCACTACCTTTCATGTGAAATGTATCTTCATTATGCTTCCAATAACTTGGGCCTGCATCTCTACCATTTAAAACAAATGAGCTTGAGCTATGTTCACCTTCAGCAACATCTATTGCACGTTGCAACCACCCAGTTTTTTTATTATCTTTTCCACTTAAAGGATCCAACATACTATATGTTCTATCCAACATAATTAATATGTTTGCAGGTGCACTCGCACCAGTTCCAGGAGGTAAAGGTTTTGCTATTGCAATCTCTTGCGCAAATAATGTTATTAAAATTACAATAAGAAAGTTTTTAAATTTCATTTTGCCTAAAATTATACTAACTATTGAAAAACATTTAGAATAAAAACTGTTTATTACCCAAAATGAACATACATAATTGTTTATTTTTATGAAAATCTTATCGAACTATAGGGTTGAAGGTCTAAATTAGTATTTTCATTAGCAACCATTTTAGACACAATTTTTCCTGAGATCGCACCTAATGTCCAACCTAAGTGATGATGACCGAATGAATAAAATACATTTTTATAATTTTTTGATGGTCCTATAACTGGTAAAAAATCTGGAAGCGTTGGTCTAAAACCTAACCACTCATCTTTATGTTCTGGAAGACCATCTATCATATCTTTTGCATTTAAAATTAAATTTTTAATTCTTGATTTTGATAATGGGTTTTCTAATCCACCAAATTCAACTGTTCCAACAACTCTTAAACCTTGTTCCATAGGTGTCATACCAAATCCACGATCTGCATAAACAACAGGTCGTGAAATTAAATGATCACATCCTTTAAAGTGAACATGATAACCACGCTCAGTATCGAGTGGAATATTTTCGTGAAGTTTATCTGTCAATCTTTTTGAAAAAGCACCACATGCAATTACAAGTTTATCAAATATAAATCTTTGTGCCTCTGATCTTAAAACAGGTAGCTCTCCATCGAAATCAACGTTTTGAATATTTAGTTTTAAAAATTTTCCACCTTTTTCAATAAACTTTTCAAATAATTTAACTAAAATTTTTCTTGGATTTCTTGCGTGCCTTGCATAATCATAAAACACACCACCATCATAAAATGGTTTTAAGTTTGGTTCTAAGTCATGAATTTCTTTTGGATTAACTAATTGTTGTTTTACACCTAGCTCATCTCTAATTTGTATTTCAAGCTCTCTACTTTTTATACTTTTGTTTGTCCAAACATATAAAATTCCTTTGCTTTCAACTAAACCTTCAAGATTTATATCTTGAAATAATTCATCAAATGCTGGAAGAGACTGATCTAATATTTGATGCATATATTTTGCTGTATGCATCATTTTTTCTTTTCTACAGTTTGCAACAAATCTTACAAACCAAGGAACCATCTTTGGAACGTAATTCCACTTCAGTGCTAAAGGTCCTCTTGAACTTATAAGCATTTGAGGAACATCAGTTAAAATATCTGTTCTGTTTAAAGATACAGATGCGTAAGGAGAAAAATGTCCGGCATTTCCATAGGAGGCAGCGTTACCAGGTTCATCTCTATCGAATAGAGTTACTTGAAAACCTTTTTTTTGCAAAAACAAAGCATTGCAAACACCTTGTATTCCAGCCCCAACTATTCCAATTTTTTGAGATTTTTCTGACACGCAGAAAATATAAATCTACTGTATTTTTAATTGTAGTGGATATTTGACGCGGGTTAATTGGATAATTTAATTTATTATTTTATATAAAATTAATGCCATCACTGAATAATCTAATACTGGTTTAATTTTACTAAAGTTTTCGTTTTTCTTACTTAAGATATCGTATCTTCTTCTAATACTATCATATAATAAATGCATTCCAATCATTACAATAGAAACTGAAAAGACTACAAAAATTATATCAAATTTGAATAAACCCATGATGATTGTTCCAATAAAAGTTATAAGTGAAATATTTGAAACAAAGATACTAAACAAAATGTTTTTACTAAAAGAAAATATTTTCTTAATTACCACAAAGAAATAAGACCAAATTAAAACTAATTCAAAAATTAAAATTTCAATCATTTATCTTAGATAATAAAGGTTAGCTTGGTTTAAGTAGCTTTTCTCGCAATCAAATTCATCAAGTGTTGTAAAAAAAATTTGATTAATTTCTGCTGAGTGTGAAACTGAACAATTTCTAAGTTCTGCATTAATAGTGCTATCTGCAACATGTTCAATTGGTTGTTTGCCAGTTTTTTCTTTTATGAATAAACCAGATCCTGATGCTGCGAATGCTTTAGTTGTGCTTCCCGATTGAGCAATTGTAATTCCAGTACTTACAATTGATGCAGTTGGACCACATCCTTGCAAAAGAATTGCAGCTAAGATTGATAGACAGATTTTTTTCACCGAAGCAAAATACGTAATTTTTCTAAATTTGTATCTTCATAACTGTTCATATTGGGCTTGCATGTAATTGAATCTGTATTGAAAAACCTTAAAAAATATGTGTGTCTATTTGCCTAGGCCAATAATAGTTAGATCATCTTCTAAAATATTTGCTTGATTATTGCTTTGATCAAAATTTTGTCCTTTAGTACTTTTTTTCTCAACATCTTTTGTAATTTTTAAAAGTTCTTTTTTTAAAGAAGTGTTTTGAAATGTTGTTATTAGTTGTTTAACACCATCTATACCTATTTCCTCCCCTTTTTCATTTCGGCATTCGGAAAAGCCATCTGTAAAACAATATAATCTTCCACTGCCTAACTGAAAACTCTCTAATTTATATACATTGCTATTATCAGCTTTTTTTACACCCAAAGGTAAAGAGGATGATTCATATTCATGAAAACCATTTCCATTTTTAAATAGTGCTGGCAGATGGCCAGCATTTGAAAGTTCTACAACATCTGTCTTTGAGTTATAGGATCCAACAATGCTAGTTACATAAACACCTTTTGGATTTGTTTGTTGAAGGTCATTGTTCATTTCGTAATGAATTTCATTAGGCTTAAACTTATTTTTAGAATAAATCTTGAATAATGTTATAGCTCTAGCCATAACCATTCCAGCATTCACTCCTTTTCCTGACACATCACACAATGTAAAATAAATTTGATCATTATGTTGATAAAAATCGTAAAAATCTCCTGATATTTCTCTTGCTGGAATGTTAATTCCCTCAATCGGAAAATTATTAATTGTTCTTCTTGGCATAAGCCTCTTTTGAACATCAATGGCTAGTTTAATTTCCTTGGATACTCTATTTTTCCAGATGTTTTTTTGATTTTCGGATTGCTCAAGCTTATCCATTATATTGTTGTATTGACTTGCAATTACTCCTGCTTCTGTGAAAGGGTCCTGTGGAGCTCTTAGACTAAAATCATCGGTTTCTTGTTGTTTATTTAAAACTTGTAACAATTCATGTGTTGCTGTTGAGGCGTTATGTTCAGAAATATTTAAACCCATATCTTCCTCTACTTTATTAACTCTTAATCTGAACAATAAATTTATTATGAAAAAAATTGTAAATGCAGAAAGAAAACAAAAAGCTCCAACACTAACTATTCCGATTAATTGAATATAAAGTTGATCTGCCATAGATCTTTCAATTCCCATTGCTTCTAAGTCACCAAAGATAGCAACTGCGATGGTTGCCCAAGTCCCTGCAAATAGATGAACAGGAACAGCGCTAACAACATCATCCACTTTAATTTTTTCTAATAATAAAATTCCTGATCCAGATACCAGACCTCCAATTGAACCTATAATAATTGCCTCAGTTGGTTCAACATATGCACAAGATGCTGTAATTGATACTAAACCAGCAATAGGGCCTGTGATCATGAACATTGGTTCTGGTTTTTTCATGACATAAATACCCATGATACTTGAGAGTACTAAGCCAGCTGAGGCTGCTAAAAAAGTATTTATTAAAATTAACGGTATTCTTAAATCCATTGCACCATTAGCGCCCCCGTTAAAACCAAACCACCCAAACCATAAAATTAGTGCACCAAGCGCTGCTAAAGGAGTATTACTTCCTTGAAAAGTTCTTTTCTTTCCTTCTTGAAATCTTCCTGTTCTATTTCCAATAATTAATAATACTGCAAGTGCAACCCATCCACCAACAGAGTGAACCACGCTAGACCCTGCAAAATCTATAAATCCTAATTTTCCTAACCAGCCAGTTTTTACATCGGGGTTTGAAAAATTTAATGACCACACCCAATGTCCAACGATAGGATAAATTATTCCAGAGGTAATAAATGTAATAATTACGTATGAAAAAAATTTAAGTCGCTCTGCAACTGCACCAGATACAATTGTTGCGGCAGTTGCAACAAACATTGCCTGAAATACAAAAAACGACTGGTATCCAGCAACTTTAGTTGTAAAGAAAAAGAATTTAGATCCAAAAAGTCCAGAAACACTTGTTCCATACATCAATGCAAAACCAAATGCCCAAAAAGTTGCTACTGAAATTCCAAAATCAGTTACATTTTTTAAGGCTACGTTAATGCTGCTTTTTGCTCTAGATAACCCAGACTCTAAACACATAAAGCCTGCTTGCATCAAGAAAACTAGAATAGCGCATATTAAAAGCCAAAACGTGTCTAGGTTTGCTTGGAGAACAGCCTCAAGCCTAAACTCTAGAGCTTTATTTGCACCTTTGTTTGTTAATTCTAATTGATTGATTTGTGACTGTAACTTTAAAACTAGAGCCTGTAATTCAGTTACAGTCATATAAATCTTTTTAGTCTAATATTTTAACAGCTTCACCAGCATCAGTAACTATTTTGTCAACGCTGACAACTTTTATTACTTCAAAACCTGTGCCTGCAATTGCACTTTTGTACTCTTCGTCAGACAAATTTGATTTGTCTTGAAAAGCAGAGACTGCTACGCCTTCAGGCCATGAGACTTTTATTTCTGCATCTGGGCTTGCTTTTTGTAACGCTTCAGTAACCATTTTTTGACATTTAATACACATCATTCCATTTACTTGTGCAATTTGAGTTTGTGCAGCAAATAAATTTGTGCTCATTAATGCAAAAAATAAACCAAAAATTATTTTTTTCATTGTTTTCCTTTTTTTTTTGATTTTCAAAACTTATATTTATTGCAATTTAAATCAAAAGAATTTTATATTTATTTGATAGATAATTAATTACCCAATCCAACTAAAGTAAGGTCATCGCTTAGGTTTTTTTCACCCGCGACTTTAATAACCTCAGAGGTTACATCCTTGAGTTGTTTTTTAAGATCAGAATTGAAATTATTTTCAATAATTTTTATTGAACCATCAATCCCAATTTCTTCACCATTTTTATTTAAGCTTTCAGACAATCCATCCGTAAATACATAAAATCTGGAAGATCCTAATTTTGTTTTTTCTAATTTATAAACACTTTTATCTTTATGCTTAACTACACCTAATGGAGTTGAACTTGAAATATACTCAGAATATTTACCATCTGAAGATCTTATAAGTGCAGGTTGGTGTCCAGCATTAACCCATCTAATTTCTTCACTGACCAAATCATATTCACCCAAAATACATGTCACAAACATTCCAGCAGTTTTAGTCTGATATAAATCATTGTTCATATGAAACATCATTTCATCAGGATCTACTTTATCCTTGGACATAATTTCAAATAATGTTGAAGCTTTTGCCATCACCATTCCTGCGTGTATTCCTTTTCCTGCTACATCTGCAATTATAAAATAAATACTTTCATTATGAGGATAAAAACTAAAAAAATCACCAGAAACTTCTCTTGCTGGAATATTTATTCCACTTACAGGAAAATTAGTTAAATTTCTTTTAGGTAAAAAGTTTTCTTGAACCTTAACTGCAAGATTTACTTCTTTTGATATTCTTTCTCTCCATTTATTTTTTTCTGTTTCACTATCCTCTAGCTTGCTCATAAGTTTATTGTAATATAGACCTATTACCCCACCAGCTGTAAAAGGATCTTGAGGTCCTCTAATTTTTAAATCACCCGATTTAGATTGCTTATCTAAAATTGCAATTAAGTCATGCTCAACTGATACTGCACCATGTTCTGCAATATTTAATCCAAGCTCTTCATGTAATGGACTTACTCTTAAAGGATAAAAGTAATTAACTATTTTAAAAAATATAAATGAGGAAACAAAAGAAAAGATACCAATTGCACCTATACCAATTAATTGCGCTTTGATTTGATCCATTCTACTTAAACCTGTACCTAAAATTTCTAAATTAGAAAATATTCCAACTGCAAGAGTTCCCCAAACACCTGCTGCTAAATGTACTGGCACTGCTCCAACAACATCATCTATTTCTTTTTTATTTAAAAGTTCATGAACAATGATCGCGATTATAGTTCCAATAATTCCAATCAGTATTGCAATTAAAGAATTTACTGAATTACATGCTGCGGTAATTGAAACTAAGCCTGCTAATGGACCGAGGATGACATAAAATGGATCTGGTTTTTTAAAAATAGCAAATGAAATAACTAAACTTGTTAACAATCCAAATGCAGCTGCAAGGAATGTATTAATTAAAATTAATGGAACAGCATCATCCATAGCTCCATTACTTCCACCATTAAAACCAAACCAACCAAACCAAAGAATTAGGGTACCAAGCACTGCAAGAGGGAAACTTGATCCTGTAAATTTTCCTTTATTTGCATCAGAGTATTTTCCTATTCTAGGCCCTAAAATTAAAACTCCTGATAATGCAATCCATCCACCAACGGAGTGAACAATAGTACTGCCGGCAAAATCAACAAAACCTAACGCTGCAAGCCAACCTTTATTCATTGCCTCTCCTAAATAACTAGAAGACCAAGCCCAGTGACCCACAATTGGATAAATAATTCCTGTTGCAAATATAGTCATAACTAAATAGCCAACAAACTTTAATCTCTCAGCAACTGCACCAGAAATTATTGTTGCAGCTGTTGCAACAAACATTGCCTGGAAAACAAAATAAGTTTGGTACTGAGATATATCTGTTGCAAACATAAAGAGATCTGTTCCAAACAGTCCATTAAAGCTTTTTCCAAACATCAAACCAAAACCAAAAAGCCAGAAAACAACAACTGATACACCAAAATCAGCTGCATTTTTTAATGCAACATTAATGCTATTTTTGTGTCTCGATAATCCACTTTCAACACACATAAATCCTGCCTGCATGATGAAAACAAGAATTGCACAATCAATTACCCAAAGGGTATCTATAAATGATTTTACATCACCCACTTCTATTTCCATGCGTGTATTTTAATCTTTTTTTTTCCAAATATAGTAAAAAAAATAAGGAGATATTGCTGGGACTAGTCCGAACCAAAACCACTCATCCCATCTAAAACTTTTATCAACTGCAAAGCTTTTAAGACCATTCCACCATGTAAGATAACCAATAAATATTATCCAAGCTAAACTTGCAGTTGTACAAATTTTTTGATTTTGTGAAAGTTCACCACTAAACAACCAAAAAAAGAAATTTTTTAAATCTTGCCACATTTAAATTAAAATTAATTAACAGTTTTCTCTTGAAGATGTTTGATTTCCATCCACTCTAATTATGCAACTTGATGTGGTTTGCTTTCCTACAATTTTATAATTAGAAGGGCTTGCTTCATGAATGCACATTTCAAAACCTATTTCATCAGTAATTAAATCTGCACCATTTAATAATGCTCCTTCAATTGCAGTTGAAGTTGTGCTGGTTGGGGTACAATTTGTTCCAGATCCTGTAGTATAATACGTTGAGGTGTCCGAATAATATTCTGTTTGAGCTAAACCTATCTGCATCATTATATTTTCTGCAGATTTTTTTTTTGATGAATCAACGTAACCGTTGTAAGAAGCTATGCCAATTGCTGCTAGTATTCCTAATATTGCTACAACCACTAGAAGCTCTATCAAGGTAAATCCTGAAGAGCCTCTAGTAATTTTAGAATTTAAAGTCAAATTTTATTATTCAACTTGAACTGTGTTTGTTACCACGTTAGCGTCACTTGCTCCTGGGCAAGCATCATCACCTGATCCACCACTTGTGAAACAAGTTGCAATAGTGACTATTCCACCTGAAACACTCACGTTAGTTTGTCCACCTTTTGTAGTATCTGTACCAGCTACAACAGCTGCTGCTTTTGTGTTATGAGGATTTTTAAAATCACTTGTTCCAGCAACAATTGCGGTTTGCAAACTTGCATCAGTATTTCTGTCTTTACATTTTAAAGAAGCGTGGTTCATTAATGCAGCTTCACCATCACCATTGATGTCACACTTTTTAAGTTCACTCGCAACAAATTTAATTACAGACGATTGGTTAGATTTACTTGCTGATTTTTTAGCACCTGAAGTATAACCAGAGTACGCAACAACACCTACTGCTGCAAGAATACCTATGATTGCTACAACAACTAGCAACTCGATCAGCGTAAAACCTTTTTCTTTTTTCTTCATTATAGTTTTCCTTTTTATTAATTAATAAAACTACGTAATGAATACATCTTTTTAGATTATCCTCAAATATGCAAGTGTTAAAAATGGGTCATTTATGCCATGAAACGCTTGATTTTAAACTAAAATTAATAAATATTCGTGCTATAAGTAATTCATGTCATACAAAATAACAGAAGAAGGAAATGTAGCCACAGTTCATCTTGATGGTGAAATAGACATGGACGTTACTGAAAAAGCCAAAGAGGTAATCATGCCTCTAATTGAAGCTGGTAAAGAAGTTCATTTAAACCTTAAAGAAGTTCAATACATGGATTCTTCTGGAATATCTGTTCTAATTGAAAGTCATCAAAAGGCTGCTGAACTTGGAACCAAAGTTATTCTTAAAGAAATTAGCAAATCAGTTCTTAAAGTAATAATGATGGCAAAATTAGAACAAATATTAATTATTGAGTGATGACGTTAGAAGAACATAAAGAATTTCCAGTAGACTCAGCTAGTTTGAAAGAAATAAGAAATTTCGCAAGAGAAGTTCTTGCTAAAGATGAAATGTTTAGTTCAACAAAAGATGATGTTGTTTTAGCAATTGCAGAGGCTGCACAAAATATTGTTAAACATGCTTATAGTGGACAACCAACAGGAGACACTATGAGAGTAGAAATAACATTTAATGATAATACACTTAAAATTGATTTATTTGACAAAGGAAAACCTGTTATCCCTCAAAACATCAAACCTAGAAAAATTGATGACGTTAAACCGGGTGGACTTGGAACTTTCTTTATTGGTCAAATAATGGATGAAGTATTATTTAAAACTTCAGCATCAGACTGGGTGAACCACCTAATACTTACAAAACACTATTAATTTATTATTGTCCGATAATTGCACCGACGTTGAATATCGGTGAATACATCGCAATCATTAATCCACCAATCATTACACCCATGAAAACAATCATGATTGGCTCGATCAAACTAGACATATTATCTACTGCTGTATCAAACTCTTCCTCAAAATAATTTGCAACTGAAGTAAACATTTCATCCAAGTTACCCGTTTGCTCACCAACAGATATAAGCTGACTAAATGTTGGTGGAAAAGTTGGTTCTTTTAAAAATAGTTTTGTTAAAGTGTCTCCAGAGAAAACACCTTTTTTAACATTTTCTAAAGCCTGGGTTACTACATCATTGTTACTAACTTGTTTTGCAATTTCAATACTTTCAAGTAAGTTTACACCTGCAGAACTTAAATTACCCATAATCAGCGAAATTCTTGCAATCAAAGATTTTAAAATCATATCACCAAATACGGGCATTTTTAAAACTCTTCCATGCCATTTATATCGTATCGCTGGAATTTTAGTTGTTACATATTTAAATATTACAAATCCTGTGGCACTAAATATTGCAACCATAAGTCCACCCGTTCCTCGCATAAAATTACTAGCTCCCATAATAACTGCGGTTGGGGTTGGTAGTGGAACACCCATTCCCTCATACATTTCAGCAAAAATTGGAACAACTTTAATTAACATAAAAACCATAACCGTTATTGCAACAACAAACATGACAACGGGATAAGTTAAGGCACTTTTAATTTTCTTTTTAACTTTTTCCCTTTTCTCTAACGAGTCTACAAGTTTCATCAAGAATACATCAAGTTTACCACTAGCCTCTCCAGCTTTAATCAGGTTAATGTAAACGTTATCGAATATTTTTGGATATTTCTCAAAACACTTCGAAAGTGTAAGACCACCTTCAAGATTTTTTCTAATATCTTCAACAATAATTTTTAATTCAGGATGTTCTAATTGATCCCTGAGCATTGTTAATACGTTCAAAATAGGAAGACCTGCTTTGACCATGGTTGCAAATTGTTTTGAGAAAATTACAACATCTTCTGGTTTTATTTTTTTCTTGAATAAACTAAAGCCGCCTCCTGCACTCTTTTTCTTCTCTGCAGCTTTTTTCTTAGTTCGTATTAATTTAGTAATGATTATTTTTTGCTCTTTTAACTTAAATGAGGCCTCATCTTGGTTCATGGCCTCAATGGTACCCTCAACGTATTTTCCTGCTGATATGCCTTTATAAGTATATGTTTCTGCTGACATTTATTTATTTTAGTCCATGCTGAGAACTCTATCGAATTCTCTAAAGTTTAGGTCTCCACTGATAATCATTTCTCTTCCCATATCCGACATGGTTCTAAACCCTTCTTTTTTAGCAATCTCTTTTAGTTCTGGCGTAGTTGCTTTTCTTAATATTGCTTCTTTAACTGGTTTCGTAACATTCAATACTTCATAAATACCCATTCTACCTTTGTAACCAGTATCTTTACATTTAGGACATCCTTTTCCTCTAAAAGCTTTTGCTCTTGATGCCTGCTCTGCAGTAAATCCTATCTCTTCTAAAACTTTTGGTGTTACATCTGGATCTGGTTCTCTGCAATCTTTGCAAGTTTTTCTAGCTAATCTTTGTGCAAGAACTAATGAACAAGCAGCTGAAATTAAATAATCTGGTGTGCCCATGTTTTGTAATCTAGTAATAGAACTTGGAGCATCATTTGTGTGCAGTGTACTAAATACCAAGTGACCTGTTAGTGCAGCTTTCAATCCAATATCTACAGTTTCTTTATCCCGCATCTCTCCAACTAGAATTATCTCTGGGTCTTGTCTTAAAAAAGATCTCAGTGCCCTATTAAAGTCATAACCAATATCATCTTTAATTTGAACTTGCCCTACTCCATCTAATTCATACTCAACCGGATCTTCAGCAGTTAAAATATTTAGGTGAGGTTTAGATACCTCCTTTAGAATACTATAAAGAGTTGTAGTTTTTCCTGAACCTGTTGGACCAGTAACCAATATTAATCCCTGAGTTCCATGAATAGCTTTTCTTAAATTTTTCAAATCGTTTTCTTCAAAATTTAACTGTTCTAAACTTATGTTACCAGCATCTTTGTTAAGAATCCTCATTACAATTCTTTCATTAGTTGCTGTAGGTAATATTGAAAGACGAAGGTCTACAACTTTCCCATCAATTTTAAATGGAATTGCTCCATCTTGAGGCAGCCTTCTTTCAGCGATATCAAGTTTACCCATAATTTTAAATCTCGTAACAACTGCTCCATAATTTGAGTGTAAGAATTTTGCAAAATGCTCTTGCTCTTGTAGCATTCCATCCAATCTATATCTTACTCTTGCGCTAAATCTGTAAGGTTCGATATGAATATCTGATACACCAGATTTAATTGCTTCTGCTACTACTGCTGTTGAAAATTTAATAACCTCAGACTCGTTTTCTAATGCCTCAATATCCTCTTCTGGTTTTTCATCTAAAACTTCTGCATTTTCATCAACTTCATAATCAAAGGTTTGTATTTTTTCTTTGTTTGCTTTTTGAATAGCTTCAATTGTAGTCTCACCTTCTTTAAGAAGTTTTTGAATAAAATCTGAAATTTGAGTAACTTTTGCTGCGTGTAGTTCAATATCTTTTTTAGTTATTGTTTTTAAGTTTCTCATTAAACTTAATTTTGAACTATCAGAAATTGCAATATGTAGTGTTTTGCCCTCTATTTTAAATGGAGCAATGAAATTCATTCTAACATAGTTTGAGGGAAGAACAGATTTAACTTCATCTGCAACAGGCATTGATGATAAATCAACTACTTGTAAAGACTGTTCTTTAACTAGTAGCTCTAAAATTTTTTCTTCATCAGTAATTTTTAATTCGAAGACAGCATCTAGTTGAGATTTTTCTCCATCAGCAGATGCTTTTTTTATATCTATTAAATCTTTTCCTGAAATAATATCCTGGTCTATAAGGATATTAATTAAATTTATTTCTGACTCTCTACTAATATCTATCATTACAAAATTCTTGGAGCTATAAACACCAACAATTCGTCTAAGTTATCAGAATTTGACTTACCTTTAAAGAGATTACCTATAACTGGCACATTACCTAGTCCTGGAGTTTGACTTTTTGATTGTGCTATAACGTTTTTCTTAATTCCACCAATAACAACAATATCTCCATCTGCTACCAATAACTTGGTCACAATCTCCATTTTGTTAATAGGTGGCTCATCAGACTCTGCCGCTCTATTTGGTGTGTCATTATTTACTTTAATATTTAACAATACATTTCCATCTCCAATGATACTTGGGGTAACCTCTAATTTTAATGCAGCCTCTTTAAACGATGTGGAGGTTGTTCCTTCTGATGTTGTTTGGTATGGAATTTCTTCACCTTGTGTAACTGTTGCTGATTGATTATCTAAAGTGAAAACTTTTGGATTAGAAATTGTTTTACCTAAACCCATACTTTCAAGAGCGGTAATCTCAGCTTTTAAAACACCTGTTCCAGTTCTTCTTAGAATTCCAATACCACTTGTTGCACCAGTTGCTCCAAAGTTAGTTAAACTATCTGTTGCAGATCCTAAATTAGCAACTGTATTTAAATCTGTTCCATCAGCACTTCCTGAGCTTGTCCCAGAAACGCCTCCAATGTTGTTTCCTTTTCTCAAATAATATCCACCTAGTCTTGTACCAAGCGCTCTTTCAAAATCTGAACTTGCCTCAACTATGAAAGCTTCAATTAGAACTTGTTTAGTTCTAATGTCAATTTCTCTCATTAATTTATCAACTACATCTAAATCTTTTTCTTTTCCTCTTACAATTACCGATCTTGTAGTTTTTTCTTCTGTAACTTGTATTGGTATAAATGAACTATCGCCAGATCTTTGAGTAAATAGTTCCTCTAGTGTAGCTTTAGCTTGTTCGGGAGTTATATAATAAAGTCTGAAGATTTCAGATATTATTGGTTCAACACTATCTTCTAATTCTACTTTTCTCTTAACAGCTTGTGCTCTGTCTGATTTGTAATTTTCTTGTTCTGTTAAAATTCCTGGAGAGTGAACTCTAATCAAATTTGAATTTACATCAATATCAGATGCGTAATTTTTCATATCTAACAAAGCTTGGAATGCTTTATCCCAAGGCACATCAACCAGCTCTGCACTTATTGCACCAGCTACCTCATCGCCTACTAAAACATTTATTTCACCAATTTTACCCATCAAGTGCATTGTTTCTTTGAAATCCAAATTTTTAAATTTCAAAGTAATTCTTTGTTTCAACATCGGGTAAGTGTCAGGAATTAATAGATAATTTCTTTGCGCCTCAGATGAAATTTTCTTTCTTTTTCCATAAACTTTTTTTCCTGTAGCTGGTTTTGGACCAAGCTCTAAAGTTTTTTGAATTTCAGCTCTACCATCCTTTTTAATATTTTCTTTGATAAGTGGTGTGTTATGTTTGAAAGGCTTATTTACATCTTTCATTTGTTGACATGCAGTCAATACAAATGAAAATAAAATAATCCCAATTAATTTAAAGAGAGTTTTAGTATTCATCTGCCTCTCTTACTAGGTTGTTAAAATCAATCATTATAAAAGTTTTATCTTCCTTTTCAAAAATTGCCTCATTCAGTCTAAGATCAACTAATTTTACTTTTCCTAAAAACTGTCCAAGAGTTAAAGTTAAAACTTCACCGCTTGTGTTTACTAATGAAATGTAACTATTATCTTTTCCTGAAATTAATCCTGCTAACTTAAAGTTATACAAACTCATCTCATCTTCTTGTTCCTCAGGAGAAATGGATGCATCTAAAGATCCTGTTGATCCCTCGTTTCCTGCAAATGGATCGTTCAAAGGTACTTCCTCATCTTCTTGAATTTCTTGTGCTATTTCACTTACTGTTTCGCTTTGAGTTTCGCCATGATTATCTGCGTATGATAATGTAGAAAATAATAAAAACAGAAGTGTTAGGAAAATTTTAAAAAAATTCATTTGGTAAACCTACAATTGTTAGTTCTCCACTAGCTATGACTGCGCCATTTTTGTCGTTTTGTACAACATTTATCATCTCTTTGTCAAAGTTTAACATCTTCTTTGATCTTGAAACTGCTCTTTTAAACTTAATGTAACTTAAAAAATTGCCTTTTATCTCATAATCAACAGGTATTCTATAATATGAAATTTGGTTGGGTTGCAATAATTCTTCAGCTTGTTGAGCTATACCAGCTTTTAAAACTGGTTTTGGTTTTTTCTTTTCAATTTTTGAAATAACCAATCCAAATGCACCAGCGAATCTACTTAAGCTTTGATACAAACCTTCAACTTCTTCTTTTGAATGAAACAAAGTTGAATTTTTTGCAACAACAGGTTCCATTTTTTTTATTCTAGCTTTTATGGTTACAATGTCATTTTCCATTTGTTGGATTTCTTGCTGTTTTAGAACTTTGTCATCAAATTTTGCTTTTCGCTCCTTGACCATCGGATTTAAAATTGCGTAATAAATAATTAAGAACAAAATTATAGATCCAATTCCAATTCCAAATTTGATTAAAGTCTTTCGATCAAAAGCTGCAAACTTTTCTTTTAAATCATCCATTGTCATATTTTTAAGATCCATTATGCATTCTCCAATTTACAAGCGATTAAAAATCCCTTCATAGCATTATTTGCATTTGAGCTGTTTGGTAAGGTCATACTTGCAAGTGATGCTTGTGAGATTAGTTTTTTATTATTTAAATTACTTATTAGTTTTAAAATATCTTGGTCGCTTGCAGCCATTCCTTCAATTAGAATTTGATTACTTCCGTTGTAATCAAGTTTAGTAAACTTTACTCTTTTTGGAACTGCTGAAGCTATTTGTGCTAATACTCTGAAACTAATTTTTTTATTTGATTTAATTGAATTACTTAGTTCCATTTGTTTTTTTAGCTTACCCAGTTCTTTTGATAACTTTGCAACTTCGCCTGATTTAATTTCGTGATTTTGAACAACTTGATCGTAGTCGCTTATTTTATTATTTAGTGTCGTTATTTGCCAAAAGGATAAGCCAAATAAAACAATGTAAATAGCAGCTACTACTCCAACAATTCCTTTGAATGCAAAATTTGAAAAAGCTTTTGCTCTTTTTTGTTGCATCATTGAATCTCTGTTGGGAAGAAGGTTAATGTTTTTTACTGCTGTTACAAATTTGAAATAACCAAAAACATCTAATTGTCTAAAAGCTAAACCAAGAACTGTTGATAAATATGATCTATTTTCTAATCTAACATTTTCCTCCAGTTGCGCTGGAATTTTTATTCCATCTAGTGGATCAAATAAATTGAAGCCTGTGTTTACTAAATTTTTTCTAAAACTTGCAAGATAAGTTTCAACATTTGGAAGATTTGAAGTTACTTTTAAATTTCTAATTCTTTTTTCGTATTTTGTTTCAAAATCTTGAACAGCTTGTTTAACTTGAGTGATATATCTTCTTACCAAAGCTTCCATTTCTTCTTGGTTATCAGATGCAATCAATGTGTTTCTGTCTTGCCCTCTAATAAAGATATCTGTGATGATTGGATTGTTTTCATATAAAATCATTACATAGTTTTCATCTAAACCAAATTCTAAAACTGCTGTTAAATTAGACTCTTCTATTGATCCTGAAATTTGATTAATTTGATCAACTGCAGATTTTAATGCAAAACATTTAACATCAATGATAACTGCATTAAGACCACCCTTTTTAATAATATCTGTGTAGCTGTTAATGTCTGCAAGCTTTGATGCAACGAACAAAATATCCATAGTATTTTCTGTTGCATTTCTATTTATTACTTGATGGAAAATTGAATAATCATCTAAATTATCAGTTAGTTGAACTAAATTTTCCCAAAGTGAATCTGTTTTAACTGCATTATTTAACTCTTCATCAGTCATTAGAGGACTTGTTACAACTCTTATAATTGCGCTAGTAACTGGTATTGCAATTGCAGCATTAGAAGTATCTATCTTAGCCTTTTGGATAGCAACTTTTAATTCATCTGCTAATTTATCAGGGTGTTCAAGTACAGTTGAGTTTTCTGGAAGACCATCAAATTTATGACTGTAAAATTTTTCTAGAACCCATTGGTTTGCTTTGTTAGTTGAAATTTGTGCTAATCTGATTTCATTGGTAGTTAAATCTACACCAACTATTTGTTCACCTTTAACAGATGACTTTCCTAATCTATTTTTTATTAACTTTTGAAAAAAATTCTCTTTTTTTCCACTTGGTGCTGGAGTAACGCTTGGAGCTTCGCCTGCATCCTTTTTTTTAAACAAATTAGCTAAAGGGTTTTTCATACTTTTATTTGCAAATCAAAATTAACAGTCTTTATATATAAAACATTCTAATTATTAAGTATTTAATTATAAAGTACGCTTTATAAGGCCAAAACAGTGACTAAATTGGGCCGAATATAGAAATTCTGTACATCAAAATAACTTTTTATAGTATCAATGTTGCATGTTTGAAAAATTAGAAGAATTAGCCAAAGATAATAAAAAAATTTCCGACTTTCACATTAGAGCCGGTTCACCATTAGCTTTTAGACAAACTGGTGAAATAATTATGGTTCAAGACGTAATGGTAACAGCTCAAGATTTAAAAGATTTGTTATCTATGAATTGTAATGAAGGAGAATTAGAAAAATTTGAGACAACTCACGAGCTTGATACGGCAATTACTTTAAGTGGATTAAGATTTAGAGCTAACTTTTATAAAACAATAAATGGTCCTGCGTGCGTTTGTAGAAGAGTTGAAAGTAAAATTCCTGATATGGAACAATTTAGTCTTCCACAAGTGCTTTATGATATAATTGATATGCACAAAGGTTTAGTTTTAGTTACAGGTCCAACAGGATCTGGTAAATCAACAACGCTTGCTGCAATTGTAAATGAAATAAATAAAACAAGAACTGCAAATATTATAACAGTTGAAGACCCCGTTGAATTTATTCATACAGATAGCAAAAGCATTATCTCGCACAGAGAGGTTGGAAAACAAACTCAATCATTTGCTGCAGCATTAAAAGCAGCACTTAGAGAAGATCCAGATGTAATTTTAGTTGGAGAGATGAGAGATTTAGAAACAGTATCTCTTGCTTTAACAGCTGCAGAAACAGGTCACTTAGTTTTTGGAACTCTACACACGAGTGGTGCACCAAGTACAATAAACAGGATCATTGACGTATTTCCACCAGAACAACAAGCACAAATTAGAGCACAAATTTCAACTTCATTAAAAATGGTTGTAACGCAAAGATTGTTTAAAACAAAAGATGGACAAGGAAGATGTGGTGCGTTTGAAGTTATGAAATGTACAGCTCCAGTTCAAAACTTAATTCGTGAAGCAAAGATCCACCAAATTCCAAGTATCATGCAAACTGCAGTAAGAGAAGGAATGATCACTATGGAAAAATCAATTCAAGATCTTGTAACTTCAGGAAAAATTGATGCTAGTGCAGCAAAAGCAGAACATTAAAGGTTTTACTCTTTTAGAACTATTAGTCGTACTCGCAATCATCGGTGCGATAGCAGGAGTAGGTTTTCCAAATTTTAATAAATGGAGTGTGGACAGAGAACTTAGAACTCAATCGGAAAAAATTGCAACTATGTTTACATCTGCAACCACTCAAGTTGAAAGAGGTAGTTATCCATATGTTAGACTTAATGTTGTAACTCCTTCAGGAGATGGAACTTCTGCAAAAATTACAGTTAAAGGAATTTCTCAAAGAAATTTATCAGATTTAGTAAATGCTGGAACAAAACCAAGCTGTTCAAATAGTAATTTTAATTCAGGAACCGATATCGCTGAATTTACATTAAATGATAAAACTAAAATCTTTCATCTTCAAAGTGGATCTGTTTGTTTTTCAAAAGGTGGAAAATATTTTAAACAAGAAGGTAAATTTGATACTCAAGGAAATACAGGATTTGAAAGCAATAAAGTTGCATCAAATAATTATGTAGTAACTTGCCATAAAAATAGCAAATCGTGCGATCCTATTGCAAAAAAATTTGATGAAAATTATCCAGTTTATTTAGTAAAGTATTCTCGATTTGGTATGGTAAGTAAGTATAAATGGAGTTTTAAAAGAAATGATTGGATCAGTAGATAAAAAAATAAAAAGAATATCTGAAAAAGGAATAACGCTTCTAGAAGGGTTAGTATCTACAGCAATTATAGGTATTGGATTTGTTGCAGTATTTCAAATGGTTCAATATTCAGTTAGATCAATTGATGTCTCTGGAGAAAGAACAAAAGCTACATATATTGTTGGAACAATTGCAGAGGATATTTATGCATTTAAAAATCAGGAAAAGGGAACAGCTAAGTTTGTTGATTTATTAAAAGATAATCAATGGAAATCTGATACATGCGGAGGTGGAATTACTCCATCCTATAACCAATCTAACGCTTACGATAATAAAATACAGAAATGGAATGCTAGAGTATCAACAGATAATATCAAATGTGTAGACGGTCAAAAAGATAAAAAAGTTTTAAAGATGCATCAAATCTGTCATAGCGGTTGTTCTATTACAAAACCACAAGCACACGATAAAATATATGTAGGTAGAATGGAATTAAATATGCAGGGTGGAACAAAGAAAAAATATTTATATTTCCAAGTAAAATAATGAAAAAAAAATTAAGTAATATTGCAGGTCTTACATTAATTGAAATTTTAATTGCAATTGTAATTTCAAGTTTAATGATGGCTGCAATGTTTACTTCATATACAATTGTAAACAGTACTTATAGACAAGTAACAGATCGTGCAAAAATTTCCCAATCAGGAAGAGATTTAGTTGGACAAATATTAAGAGAAGTCAGAATGGCTGGCTTTAGATATATCAATGATAACATTGCTGCAAACGATGATCATAACCCAATTAAAATCACTAAAGGAACAGGAATTGGTGGAACATGTGATAAGTTAGAAATTGTATATGGTGGTGTAGATTATGATATTACAAAACCAGAGGGAAGCAGGTACACTTACACAAGATATAAAATTACTTATAGATGTGAAGCTTCTGATAAAATTGATGATACCATACCAGGTGGTACAACTAAAATTAAAGGCTTTAAAGTTTTAAAATCAAAAGAGAAATGGCAAACAACTCCTGCAGGATGGGTAACAGGAACAGATGATACTTTATATAAAGATGAACAAGTTTTAGATTATGTTCAAGACTTTGTATTTGTGCCTCACGATGAAGATGGAAAAATAATTGGAAATATTTCATCGGGTACAGTAACACCATCGAATACAAGAGCCTTTGATGTAAGAACTGTTGATGTTGGATTAGTTATTCGATCAACCAAACCTTTTTATAGAAATGATACCAAAGGTGGAGGTGTTATTAGAAAAGTAGTTTCTTTAACAACTGGAAGAAATATTCAAGAAAAAGATAAATATCTTAGAGAAATAATTACAGTTACAGCTAATGCTAGAAATGTAGGATTAAACTAATGAATAGAAAAAACGAAAAAGGCTTTGCATTAGTTTTATCTTTAGTTTTGTTAATGGCAATGTCATTGATGGGTGGTGCTCTAATTGTAATTTCAGCAAGTGATCACCAAAGTAATAATGTTAGTGATGAATACCAACAAACATTTTATGTTGCAGAAACAGCTTTGTATGAGGGAGAAAAATATTTACTCAATCAATTCTTAGGACCCTACAAAACAGATGGCAAAAGAGATTTAACAAAAAGAGGTTTGTTAGCTAATGCTACAACTAAATTTACACCTCCAGCAACAATTGAAGCTTGTTTTAATAGTTATGCAGATATTGATCGTGCAACGTTTAAATCTATTTTAGGACCAGACCCTGACACCCCTCTTTCAACATCTAAAGTTCAAGTAAATGAAACAAAAAGCTATTACGACTTTTTAGGATCTTCAGTCATTGAGGCGGGGTTAAATAATAGGGAGAAAAAGAGGATGCAAAAATTTCAATTTCAGTATTTTCTAACAAGAGTAGGATCAGCTCCATTTAAAGGCTACGGCACAAGTATTAAGAAAGATGCTACAGATGCTGGAAATGATGGAATGGCATATAGAATATATGGATGTGGAAACTTTGATAATGGCACAATTATTGTACCACTTGAAAGCACATTAGTTCTTCCAAAGTAAAATCAACAAAAACTACCCGATTTGAACATATAATATTAAGAAAAGGGTCAATTTGAACGTCTAAGTGGCTATTGATCCCTATTTAATTAATTGAATATCCATTAATATAAAGAGTAATGAAAATTGCTTTTCATAATAAAGTTATTCTTCTTCTAAGTCTCTTTTTATTAAACTTTTCAATTGTAGAGGCTAAGTGCAAATTCATCATGGATATAGGTGGAAGATATATAAAGTCTCATGAAAAAAAATATGGTCCCCTATCCGAAGATGAAACTGGCTATGCTGAAGTAGAAATTTTAGCACCAGAACTTTGTCCAAATGATAACTTTGATGACAACTTTAGAATTAAACACATATTTCTAGATCAAAAATTAATGGCTATCCAATTTTACGTGGATAACTCTATAGATAATTCTCCAACTGAAAGCATGAAGTTAATGAATTATGCAAAAAGAAATTATGGTGATTTTGATACAGGTGGTAATCCAAAATATTACAGCAACTATCATATTTGGGAACGAGTTAGAAAATTTATAGTTTATAACCGACATCTTGAAAAAGAAACATGGCTAGAGGAAATTTATATCTCTAACGATAAGTATGGAGAACAACTTGCTCTTAGAAATAGTCTTTTAGAGGGTGGACAAATAGAACAAAATTAAATGAAAAAAATTAAATTATTTATTATTCAGATATTTTTATTTTCATGTCTGATAATTTCTAATTCGTTTTCAAAAGCTTTACCTCCTGGTTCAGGAGTAGCAGATGTTCCTGCTAACGTTTTAATTTTATTAGATAAATCTGGAAGTATGGGTGCAACATCTTATAGTGGTGCAAACATAGGAATTCCATATTCAATAACACCTATATCCAATACTGGAAATTATATTTCACATAGTGGCAACACACTTTATGGAGTTAATCATTCTTCTAATGCTCTAACATCAATTGTGAGTAGCAGAAATACTTATAGAGTTAGGATACGGAATTCATGTTCAACTTATTATGATAATGGTCAAAATGTTATATATCATAATAATCATATTTATTTCACAGGCAAATATTACTATTCTGACACTCCTAGGTTCTGCAAAGTTAATACTACGACTGGCAATGTAAAATATATAAAAAATATTGGTAGTAGATATTCCCATGTGGGTATGCAAAAACATAATGATATTATTTTTGTTGTTGCAAATGATAGAACAATTACATTGCACAATACATCAACCAATCAAACCAAAGTGTGTGGTTCAGGAGGAACACTCAATAGGGCTATTAGTGGGTCGTCAGTAAACTCTAGAATGAGATTTACAGTTGATGCATCAGGTAACTTAGTTTTCCTGACTCAAAATTTACTCTATAAATTTTCTAGAAGTGGAATGAATTGCCCAGGTAATAATCCCTCATATACTAATGTTCGCTTTACAGGTCAATTATCCAATCCAATTGCAATGGCAGGTCATCCAAGTAATGAAAATATATTGTATCTTATTAGAAGAGACTCAATAACTAAAGCCACATTAACTGGGAGCGGAAATAATGTGGGCAGTAATTCTGTGAGCAGAGAAGTTGTAGGACGTTTCGGAAGTATTAATCCTAACACTTATAATCCAACCTCAAAATCAGCTATAAGATTTCGTAGCCTAAGAGATATAAAAATAGATCACGCTTTAAATAGAATATTTGTTTCAGATGGACACCAGAGATTGGTTCAAACATTTGATCTTGATATGAATTATCATGGTCATTCGGGTTATAGTTCAAGACAATCAAGAATGGCAGGTGCTCATGAAGCCATCCAATCTTTAGTAACAGATAGTAGTTTAGTATCCTCTGTAAACTTTGGTTTTGGTTACTGGTCCCATGATACTGGCAATTATATATATTGGCATTATTACAGGGTTAATAGTAGTTACGTACCATGTAGAAGTTTAGTTAGTAGTACGTGGTTGTATAATAGTCATTGGCTAGTTCGTTATAATAGATGGTGTAGAAAACCATCAGGGGGTGTGGGTTATACTAGTTGGAATAACTCTAGAAATGAAGCAAATCCATGTGGTAGTCAAAATTGTTTAAAAGTAAAAGTAGATAGAAATGGCGCCGCAAGGATAAATAGTTACATTAAAAATGTAAGACCAGGTGGAGGTACCGATGCTAACACGTGGGCAAAAATTGCTGAACAATATTATAATCATAATTCAGACAGCCCAATAGACAAAAACAGTCCTTGCCAAGGCTCATATGTTATCGTCATTGGTGATGGAGACATGAGTAATACTTCTTCAGCAGAGAACAAAGTAAAAAATCTTTTAAATCAGAAAAAAGTAAAAACATTTACAGTTGCTTATGGTGGTGGTTTAAGTTCAAATGGTATCAGGCAATTAGATAGGATTGCAAAAGCAGGTGGTACAAGCAGAGTAATTAAAGCTGATACAACTGATCAATTAAAAGCACAATTAAATGCAGCCATTAGATCTGTAATTGCAGATAAATTATCTTTTACAGCTCCTGCAATCACTGCAACGATTGAGGAAGGTGGATCATTATTCCAAGCACAGTTTAAATATAAACAAAATATGGAATGGCAAGGTGCATTAACAAGAACTGCAATATCAAAAGATGGTGTTGTAAACGAAAAAGATAGTGGTAATTGGAATGCATCTGACATGATACCAGCGCCTGCTGCAAGAAAAATTTGGGGAATAATTCCAGGTGTTGATTATAAAACTGATTATAACAATTATGTTGAAGCTAATTCTGCATTAATTCAAAGTCAATTTTCTTTATTTGGAAATGCTGTTGGAGATTATCATAGAGACACACCAAAAGTTTCAGGAGTAACAGGTAATACGCGTTGCAGCAGAAAAGGAGATAGTACGGCAACTATTGCAGATGGTATTGATGATGATGTTAAAGGTTTAATTAGTTTTTCTAGGGGAGAAGATTATTTTGATTATGATGGAGATTGTATATTAAATGAACCAAGAAAAGCAGATGGTAAAAAAGCTTATCTTGGAGACATATTCCATTCTGAAATGGTTGTGGTAGGTGCGCCTTCAGCTGATACGGCTTTCACTTCAACAGCACAAGAAGCATATTGGAGATCAATTAAAGGTTATGATGCTTGGGCACAATCTTTGTCAGGAAGAGCAGAAAGAATTTATGTTGGAGGTAACGATGGTATGTTGCACTCAATTGACAGTAAAACAGGAGTTGAGAAATGGGCGTTTATACCTCCGTTTATAATGTCACAAATGCCGTTAATGGTGAACACAAATTTAAATAACGATCTTGCAAAAGTTAAAGGTGGAACAAATGCAATTTATGGTGTCGATGGATCACCTGTTGTGCATGATATGTACTTCCACAGTCCGCTTGGTAGTTCAAAAAATTGGCATACGATTTTGATGGTACCTTATGGAAGAGGTGGCAATGGCTTTACAGTATTAGATGTTACAAACCCTGATAAACCGCTTCATTTATATAGTGTTTATAACGATCATATTAAAAATAAGGTTTTTGTAATGAACCATTTAGATGTGGTTTCAGAGTATGAGTATATCGATGATACTTATTCAGTCATTGACCTGGTAGAAAGTCAAACAGTAACAGATAATTATAACAACGATAATAATATTGATGATGAGTGTAAGGCTAATACAACTACGTCATGTTATGAAAGTAGAACCTGGACTTTCCCAGTTGCAGGATTAACAAAAACTGATTTTCTAGTAAATATTAATAATAAAAATATTCCAAACTTTACTGTCCAAACGGGAAGCACTGGTCTGCCTGAAATTACTTTCCCACAAATATTATCTCACCAGGCAAATCCGGATAGAGCTGGCTCTTCCGATACACTTATTATAAAATTAACAAGAGCTGCAACTCAGAGACTAAGCACAAATTTACCTGCAGAATATAATTATAAAGAATTAGGAGAAACTTGGTCTGCTCCTAGAATATTTAGATTACCAAATACAGGAGCTGGTGATAGCAATATTGAAGATGATATTTATGTTGCTGTTATGGGTGGTGGATATGGTGGAAGAAATGATGGAGTTGGATCTGCATTATTTGTAATTAATTTAGAGGATAGAGCAACACCAGGTAAAGTTGAAAAAGTAATACAAGTAACAGATAGTAAGGCTTCAGATATTACAAATTCGCTACCAGGAACTCCTGTGGTAATAACAGCAGACACAACCAGAGGAATTACATTTAAAGGTGCATTAGTTTATACAAATGACTTTGAAGGAAAAGTTACCAAGTACAATTTAACTAACATGGATAATGATGGAGCAAGAAATCCAATAAGCTTATATGATAATACTACATTGTTAAATATTGGAGCTACTAAAGAAAATGGAAGATATCAGTATCACTCGATGGATGCTGGAATTGGAAAAACATCAAAACATTTGTGGTTATTTTCAGGAACGGGAGATTATGAAAGATTAACTTACAGAGACAATAAACTAAAAAATATTATGTATGGTTTCAGAGATAAAGATTTCCCATTGTATGTAAAGAGGAATAGTAGCTTAGCGGACTTGTACAAACTTGAAAAATGTATGGATACCACGAATGATTCAACTGGTGTGAATTGCCCACTCACAACAAGTAGGGTAAGTCCGTTAGCAAGAAGCATGAAAGATTTTGGTTGGTATATAAATTTACCTGCAAGTCAAAAAATTTCTGCAGAACCAACTCTATCAAATGGTTTAGTTTATTATCCAATATTTGAACCATCACAATCTCAAAATAAATGCAGCCTTGGACTTGCTTTGATTTGCGCAGTAGATGATGAATGTGGAACAAACGTCTCTACACAATTAAATAATAATAAATCCTTGAAGAGCCAAACAATTGATGGAAAAGTTTATGCTGGAAGAACTTGTAAAGCAGTTGGACAAGGGGTTCTTTCAAGATTAGTTGTTTTTGCAAACAAATTATTTGCAAACATTGCTGGTAAATCAATTCAAAATAAAACTGACCTAGTAGTTATTGATACAGGAATGGGTGATATTGAAAGCTTCAGAAGTTCTTGGAGAGAAGGAAACTTCTAATTTTTCTTAAGTAGTTTCTTAAGTTTATCTTTTACTTTATCTTTATTTTCGTAGAGTTCTTTTTTAATTTTCTCTTTGATTTTTTCCTCATCAATATTCTTTATTTTATCTAAAGTATTGCCAACATTGCCTGATAACACTTTGTTTTTGACTGATTTAAAAGCCTTATCAAATGTATCTTTTAATACAGTTTTATAATCTTTACTGTCTTTAGTATTACCAATATTTTCAAAGCTCATATCTTTAAGACTAATCTGTTGACTAATATTTAATTTTTCAGAGTTTGCTGAAATTTTAATATTTTTTACATCTAATTTTTTAATGATAAATTCTTTTGTACTTGAGTTGCTGCTACCTTTGTTTAAATTTTCTTTAATAGATTTTACATTATCATTTACTTTTAAGCTTTTATTTACATTGAAATAATAATTAAGGTTTATTCCATCTAAAGTAATTTGATCTATTTCAATTTTATCACTAAAAATTGATGAGGTATTTAGTTTTGCAAATGCATTATTAATAGTTAAAAGTTTTCCAGGAAAGTCTTTGTTCTTCACTTGTAGATTTTCTATCTCTGCCTTACCATTTAAGTATCCAATACTTAGACTTTCAATTTTTATATCTCTTCCTAATGAATTTGATAAATTACTTTCAAGCGAACCTTTGATGATACTGTCACCAATAAATTCAACAACAATATAAATTATAATAATAAAGGCAATTAATATTGAAATTATTTTTTTCATCTTATTATTTTGCTGACATAAAAGTTCTAAAGATTGTTGTCAACTCGATATTTTTATTTTGGTATCTAAAACTTTCATAAAGATTAAAAAATGATTGATATTTTCTTTGATAGTCCGATTTGAGTTTTTTTAATACTTCTTGATGAGTATCAGAGTTCAAAATTTTATTTTCTTTTTTACTTGTCCAAATAATATAATTAAACATCCATGTTAAAATATTTGCTTTATTGATTTTGAAAAATAATCTTAAAACTATAAAAATTATAATTGGTGCAAAAATCCAATAAAATATATTTGAAAATTGAAGGTTGATAATATCTTTTATGAATGATTTTCTTTTATTGTTGTCGTAAGACAATAAATGTCTGGTCCAAATAAAATCTGCATAGGTAATATAATAGCTTAAATTTTTAAATATTTTTAATGTAAATATTGAACTTGCAGTATTGACTTCGTCATTAAATATATTGTTAAGACTATTTCTTACATTAGAACTTGGTATCACCGAGGTTGGATCAACCCTTACCCAGCCTTTTCCATTAAACCAAACTTCGGCCCATGCATGGGTATCTCTTTGTCTAAATTCATAAAAGTCACCTACAGTATTTAATTCTCCACCATAATATCCAGATACTATTCTACTCGGTATATTGGCTAATCTTGCAAGTAAGACAAATGTTCCAGCAAAATATTCGCAGTATCCTTCTTTTCCTCTTAAGAAAAAATCTGCATAACTATTTTGTGAATTATTTTCTGGACTTAAATTATAATAGTAAGAGCCATCTGCAAAAGTACTTAATATATGATTTAAATATTCTGTATTTGATCTTGATTGCTTGTTAGTTTTTACCCAATCAACTAATTCATTTGAAACTGATTGAGGTAAAAGAGTATAGTAATCAATTACTGGTTTACCAAGTTGGTAATTGATCTGATATTTTTGAAATTCTAATTGTTTTTTCCTATCAATAGGATCTAAACTTATAAATGTTTGGTTAAATGGATCTTCAGTAATTTTGATACTCTGATCGGTTAATCTAGAATTGTCTAAGACAGGGATCCATTTTCTCTTATATGGCTCTAGTATAATTTGGTATTTTTCCTCAATAGCCTTAAAACCACTAATTTTTATAGAGTTTTTATAAGTATTATATAGATAATATGAGGACGAAGGACGCCATGATTTATCCTCTTCCATATAATCAAAAATTTTAACTCTAAAATACAAATCCTCTTTCTTGTAATTTTGGTTTATTAATGTGAAAACTTTTTCATCAGAATTTGCAAAACTTTCAAATGATCCAAGTCTTATTGTATCAGGAATTCCAAGTGAGCTTTTTGAAGGATCAAATAATCTAAAATTAATTTCTGCTCTAGGAAAAATTAAATAGAAAATAATTATTATTGGAAAAATACTAAATCCAAATCCAAGGTATTTTAATATATTTTTAACATTAAAATCCATGACTTCTTTTTGTTGTATTAAATACATATTAATCACTAATAAAATTATGATCGATAAAGAAATAATTGAACTTAAAATATCTTGTCCTGAAATCAAACTTGCAACACTTAGAACCATACAGATTAAATTATAAGACAGAAGATTATTTTTATTATCTAGTTCTGCATATTTAACAATTAATAATACACCTAAACAGTTTATAAAAAACTCTTCTGAGAAAATATATTGGTTAAAGATAAATTGAGCATAAAGTAACCCAACTGCATAGATTGACAAAAAGAAACTTTTAAATCTAAATTTAAATTTATTTATAAATATACTTCCAATTATAATTACTACCCAAAAAATTTTATTAGCAAATGATATATTTTCTGAAATGGACAATAGGCAAATCGCTAGAATTACTAAAGACAAGAATTTTGTATTACTAAAATTAATTTTTAACATTCGCTAGGTATTTTAAAATTTGATTAAGTGAATTTAAAGATTGATTTAAGTAAAAAGTATTGTCTCTGTGTTTAATAGTGAGTTCTATTTTATTTTTATAATAGTAATCTACAATATAAGAAACGTAACTTAATAAATCTTCAAAATTTATATCTTTATAATTATCTAAGTTTAAAATTAAATTATTTTCTTTTTTTGGTTCTTCAAATTTTTTGATATATTTTTTATTTTTTATAATTGATTTTTTCCAAGCAATTTTTGAAAAACTATCTCCATTTTTATAATCTTCAATTCCTTCGAATTCATCATTAGCGTGGCCTTTTAGATTTATATTAAACTCATTTAATAAATTTATATTTGGTTGAAGTTTATTTGGGAATACGACTATTTTAGATTGAGAATTAAAATATCTTTTAGTTCTTATAATTCCAAATGGATAAATTGATTTTAATGTTATTTTTCCAATAGAAAAAGTTCCTCTTTCAAAATATTGTTCATTTAATCTAATTGTATTTATTTTTTTAGTAAAATTTAATTCTATCAAATTTTGTTTTTTATAATCTAAATCAATATTCAATTTTTTTTCATTAACATGATTTATTACTTGAATATCTATTACTCCCTTTTTTTTAGCTTCTAAGTAATAATTATCTAAAGCATTAATTGATAAATGATTTAAGTTTTGGTTTGAAACAAAAATTGAAATGAAGAATATAAAAAAAATAATTATTGATAAAAGTAAACCAAAATTATTTTCATAAAAAACAGCAATTAAAAAACAAAGGAATACAAAAAACCCTAAACCTACCCCATTCCAATTTGGATAAATAATGATTTTGCTTCTATTTTTTTCTTTAAGAGATTGAATAAACGGACTTTTGGCTATTCCTTGAATAGTCTTTGTTATCATTTTTGGATACTTATCTTCGATAAAATCTCTTGATTTACATAGTTAAATTTATCTTCTTGCTTAATAAACTTTATTCGATGTCTAAATATATATGGAAGAATGTCTTTAACTTCTTGATGCGTTACATAGTCTTTGCCATGAACAACTGCCCAACCTTTTGCAAGATCTATGATTTGTTTTAAACATCTTGCCGACACATGAATGTGCTGATCTAATGATTTAATTGTTTCTTCAATTTCAATTACATATTTATAAATTTCATCATTAACTTTAACTTTGCTCTTTCTAGTTTGTAAATCTTCCCAGTTTATTGGATCTGATTTTATAGAGGATAAATCATATCCATTTTTTAACATGTCAACTTTTTCATTTTCATTTAGATCAGACAGTGAATAAGAAATCATAAATCTATCTAATTGTGAGTCTGGTAAACTGCTAGTTCCAGAAGAGTCCATTGGATTTTGTGTTGCAATAACAAAAAAAGGTTCTGGTAATTTATGTGTCTCACCATCTATTGAAACACTTTTTTCTTCCATGGCCTCCAAAAATGCACTTTGTGATTTTGGACTACCTCTGTTTAATTCATCAGCTAAAACTATATTTGTAAATATAGGTCCTTTTTGAAAAATTAATTTCTCATCTTTTAAAATGTTATATCCTAAAATATCACTTGGTAATAAGTCTGAAGTAAATTGAATTCTTTTAAAATTCAAACCCAAGTTAAGAGTAATTGTTTTTGCAAGTGTTGTTTTTCCTGATCCAGGGTTATCCTCAATTAAAATACTCCCTTCAGAAATAATAGCTGCCAATGTTAATTTTATTTTATCAACATTTCCAACAACTGTTTTTGATATATTGCTAATTAAATTTTCAAACATAATTTATAATATAAAAAATTTTAACTTATCTTCTAAAAGTAAAAATATTAAATTTGCCGCAATGATATAGGGGCCAAAGGGTATTTGTGTTGACATTTTTTTAGATTTTTTAATCAAATCTGGAGCTACACTAATTAAAGCGATTGTTGAGGATAAAAAGATTATAAAAGGCACTGCATCTAATCCAAACCAAAAACCTATTACTGCAAGCAATTTTGCATCTCCTAAACCCATGCCTTCTTTTTTTTTAACTTGTTTATAAAAGAATATAATTCCCCATATTATTCCATAACCAAATACACCTCCAATTAATGATAGGACGTGGTATGGAAATAATGGATCTAAATTAGGAATAAATGACTTTATAAATCCAAGTGCCATTAGAGGAAATGTAATTACATCTGGAATGATAAAATGCTTTAGATCTATAAAAAAAATAATGATAAAACCTAAACTAAGAATAATAAGTAATAATGTTGTGAAGGAAAATCCGTAAATTAAATATATTGTAACAAAAGAAACTATACTTAGTAACTCAACAACAACATATTGAAATGAAATTGGTTTTTTGCATTTCCTACATTTGCCATTTAAAATAAAATAAGAAATGATTGGTATGTTGTCATACCAATTAATTTGTTTTTTGCATTTTGGACAATTAGATCTTCCTGATACAACACCTTTATCCTCTGGCAATCGAACTATGCAAACGTTAGCAAAGCTACCCCAAAGCCCACCTATAATAATTAAAAAAATTAGATCCACTGATGAAAAAAGTTTTATAATTTGAAGTTGGAAGTTACATGAATGATGCCATCAATCAAGAACTGAACCATCAAGGCTGCATCATGTAGATGTATATATAGATTAGGACTACTAATAATTAACTCCATAGTTGTAAAATTTATCAAAATCGGCTTAAAATACTAGTTAAATAAATGTTTCTATTTAAACCAAAAAAACAGGAAGAGCCTAAAGCACAGGTTGTGTCTAAAGCAAATGCTGATCTTGAGATCATAACGAAGATGAATCAAGAATTTGCATCCTCTTTAGACTTAAACGAGACTTTAAATACAGCCCTTAAAGTAATTATTGAAAGAATAAACGCTCAGGCAGCAAACATTTTTTTAATAAATGAAAAAATAAAAAAATTTGAATGTATCGCATCACTTCACCAAGATTATTTAGATGAATATCAACTAGATCTTAAAGATGGTGTAATGGGTAAGGCCGTTGAACAAAAAAAATGTATTCGTGTAGGAGATGTAAGAAAAGATGTAAGAGAAATTGCAAACTTTTATTTTGATTTAGATAATAAAACTAATTTTACAACTTTTTCAGTTTTATGTTCACCATTAATTGCAGCAAATGAATGTATAGGCGTTATTCATTGCTTAAATAAAAAAACTAGTACAAAATTATTTGAAGAAGGAGATCGTCAATTATTAGAAACCCTATCTGCGCCTGCTGCATTTGCAATTAGAAATGCAAAAATGGCTAAAGAAATGATTGAAAAAAATAAAATTCAAAAAGAAGTTGAAATCGTTGGAGATATACAGAAATCACTTTTATCTAAAAATAAGAAAGAAGATTTTCCAATTGCCGGAATAAACATTCCAGCAAAAGTAGTATCAGGAGACTTTTATAATTTTTCAGATTTAGGAGATGGAAAATATGGATTTGGGGTTGCTGATGTATCTGGTAAAGGAATTAAATCTTCATTACTTATGTCTAAAGCATCAAGTTTATACAGTTGTTTAAGCAAAACAAATTTTTCTGCAGCAGAACTTTTAATACAATTAAATAATGAAATTTGTGAAACAATTTCAAGAGGTATGTTCGTTACTATGTTAATAGGCATTTACGATAGTAATAAAAAAGAATTACTTTTATCAAGCGCAGGTCATGAGCCACCAATTATTTTTTCTAAAGATGGAACTTTTACAAATTATAACGAATCTGGTCCACCTTTAGGTATTATGCCAAAGACAAAATATACAGAGCACACTATACCTTTTGATAATAGCTCGATGTATATTTTTACAGATGGAATTACTGAAATAAAAAATCCAAAAGGTGAAATGTTGGGTTCAGAAGGTTTTCAAAATTACATAAAAAAATATAAAGATAAACCCAACAACGAAAGATTAAAAATCATCATTGAGGATATTTTGAATACAGGCCATATTCAAAAAGATGATTTAACAATTGTAGTAATAGATGGTAACAATTAAACAATTGTATAATTTAAAAATTCTCTAATTGTCTCTCTAATATTTGGTTGATTTGAAACAAAAAATTTTGTTAACTTACTAAATCCTGCTGAGCCTTTTTTAGGTGTAGAAGTTGTATATAAATTTTGATCATTTTGAATAATATATTGTAACTTAATTAAGTCGTTTAATTTTCTAATCACACTTGCTCTTGGTATTCCAGTTAGTTCTGAAATAGTCGTTGGATTTAACCCTTTTGAATTTTCTAATGTATATTGTGATATTGTAGTTGTGTAACTATAATGAATTTTATCTGTATTTTCACCACTAATTTGTTGATTGGCATTTTTCATATTATATGCCTGATTAAGCAAGCATACTAAAAAAACCATTGCATTTTCATAGTTTCCAAACAAATCTTTAACTCTTAAAAGATAGGTTATCTGAGAGTTTAAAAAAGTATTCCAATAGTGTGTATAATTTTTTTTAATTTTATCCTCAAAGTAATCTGTGTCATAAAACTGAATTTTGTTATCTATTTTTAAAGTTTCCGTAGCTGCTGAAAGAAGATTTGAGAAATTTTTAATGCTTGCGGTTGGTTTTTGATAAATAAAAGCACTATGTTGAATAGTAATTTTTTTTTTATTTCTTGTTATAATTCCATCATTAGTCATTTCATTAAGTTTTCTTCTTGCTGTCTCTTTACTTAAATTTATATCTTTGACTAAATCACTGATACTAATTTTTTCAATATCAACAGATTTGTTTGAATAAAAATCTTCAAAACTAAGATTATAAAAATGTTTATTATATGTAGCTAAAGTTTTATTTATTAAATATGCTAAAATTATATACTTATCTATATCCTTAAAAGAATTGTATGCATTGTGAAACCATCCAAATTGTAGTTGGTAATATTTAAGCATTACTACTTGATAATTTTTATCACAAGCATCATTGACGGTATCAATAGATATTTGTTTTGAAATATTAGGTTTAGTATTTTTCATAGCCTTTTTTAAATCTTACAAATGAATAATAAATCAATATAAAAAGATATTGAAGAAGGGCATAAGCTGCAACAGGGAATATAAATTTAGGATTATCAAACATAAGAGCACCTATTACAATTCCAATACCACCATTTTGTAAAGTGGTTTCTAACGTTACTGTTATTTTATCCTTTTCGTTTAATTTAAATAATTTTGATAATGCAATACACATAATAAATGCAATAATAAATATAAGGATAGTTTTAATTCCAGCATATCTGATATATTCTGGTATTAGATATAAATCTTGGTAAACAGCCACACCGATTATAAATAAGAAAACTATCAAGGAAAGTTTATCAAAAATAGGGTCAATTTTTTTTGAGAATTCATCAAATATTGTGTTGAATATTATTCCAAGAATTACAGGAATTGTAACTATTGCAAATAATTTAAATGATGTGCCTATTAAACTTGTTTGAAATATTATTATACTTTGGTCTTGAATTACAAAATAAAAATATATTTTAATTATTATTGGAATTGTTAAAAAAGCAATCAGAGAAGAAACTGCTGTTAAAGATATAGATAAGGCAACATCTCCTCCCATCTTTTTTGACAAATAATTTGAAGTAACAGCACTTGGAAGACATGTAATTAAAACTATCCCTACTTTTACCTCAACTGGAAATGGGACTGATAAAGCAATAATAAAACCAATTAATGGCATACCAATTAATTGTAAAACTAATCCTAAATAAAAACTCAGAGGATTCGATACAATTGCTTTAAATGCAGATGTTTTTAAAGACAATGCTAATGAAAACATTATAAAAAACATTCCAGCTGGACCAGCCAACTTTACAAATTCCATTGTTCCTCCCTGAATGGTTTATATTAATAAATCTAAAAATTTCTAGTAATTTGAAATCTGATCTTGGCTATAAATCTTACAGCTCATAACTATACTTAAACCTAACATAATAGATAACATTGATGAGCCTCCATAAGACATAATAGGAAGTGGAGCGCCTACTATTGGTAATAAGCCTAAAACCATTGATATATTAACAAAAATATAGAGAAATATTGCAGAGGCAAATCCAAAACAAAACAGTTTTGAAAAGAAACTTTTTGCATAAAAGCCAATACTTATAATTCTATAAATAAGCAAAATATATAAGAGTAAAAGCATTATAGAACCTAGAAATCCAAACTCTTCTGAAAATAGAGTAAATATAAAGTCAGTATGTTTTTCAGGCAAGAATTCTAAATAACTTTGTGTGCCCTTTAAAAAACCTTTACCGAAAAAACCTCCTGAACCAATTGCTATTTTTGATTGGATAATCTGATAACCCGCACCAAGAGGATCTCTATCAGGATTAAAAAAAGTTAAAATTCTTGATTTTTGATATGGTTTTAAAAGTGAAACAGCAAAAGGTAATGATACAATCAATAATAACCCTGAGTAAACAAAATATTTAATATTAAGTCCAGCTAACCATATTATTATAATACCAGTTCCAGCAATTAAAATTGATGTTCCAAGATCAGGTTGTTGAATAACTAAGTAACATGGAATTAATAATAAAATTAATGGGACTAAAATAAATTTATAATTTTGTATCTCCGCAGTTTGAATACGATGATAATATCTTGCAAAACATACTATAATTGCAATTTTCATTATTTCAGAAGGTTGGAGATTTAAAAAATACAAATCTAACCACCTTCTTGATCCTGATGCCATCAAACCAAAAAAAAGAGTAATAACTAATAGTGAAACACAAAATATGTAAAAGAAATATGCATTTTTATACCAAAACGTAATTCTAATAAAAGACAACACTAAAAACATTCCAAAAAAAACAATTAATCTCAACAAATGATTTTTGGTATAAAAAGAAAATTCACCACTTTCTGTCGAATAAATTGCAAAAACACTAACCACACCAATTAACATTACGATTAATATAAGAAAGTAATCAACAGATTTTAATTTTTCAAAAAATGTATAATTACGTGTATTTAATCTTTCTGTTAACATTACGCTAAACTAGAACTCCCATTTTTAATTTGATCTCTTAATTTATGACGGTCAATAATTTTCTTGATTAGTTTGCTTGCAAGAGGTGCGGCAGCACTACTTCCTGAACCTCCATGTTCAACGAGAACACTAATTGCATACCTTGGATTTTTATAAGGTGCAAATGCAACAAATAAAGCATGATCTCTATTTTTATATTCGATTTGAGATTGATCTAAATCAAGTTTTCTTTCTTCCTCTGTAATTCTTTTAACCTGAGATGTTCCTGTTTTACCAGCATACTGATATTTTATATCATCGTACCTTGATTTATATGAGGTTCCATATTGCTCGTTTGTAGAACCAAACATTGCATCTTTTACAAAATTTATATTTCTTGGATCTTTATATAGTCTCTCGTAAAGTCTGTACTCCCTATCTACTAAATATTTTTGATCATCTTCTTCTGAAAAATTCAATGGACTGTTTATAAATTGATTTGCAATTTTTAATTTAACATTTTCATAAGTTATACTTTCATCTTGAATAATATGAGGTTTGATTTTGTAACCTCCATTTGCAATTTGTGCTGTCATTAAACAAAGCTGTAATGGGGTTGTTTGAATATATCCTTGTCCAATTCCATTAATTACTGTTTCTCCTAAGTACCAACTCTTACCAATTGCGTTCTTTTTCCAAAAAGTATTAGGAACAACGCCTTTTTTTTCATCAAAATATAGGTCTTTTAGTATATTTGAGCCAAGACCATATCTTTTTGCAATGATTGCAAGTCTATCTACACCTAGCAATCTTGCCATTTCATAAAAATAAATATCACAAGATTGTTTTATGGCATTTCTAAGTTTCATGTATCCATGACCATTTTTTTTCCAACAATGATATTTTACTCCGTAAAGTTCATAGGGATGTTTATGACCCTTGCACAGAATTGGTCTTTCAGGATCAATGGTTCCAAACTCTAAAGCCGCAAGAGCAACTAAAGGTTTAAAAGTTGAACCAGGAGAATATAAACCAGCAATAGATTTATTTACTAAAGGTTTTAAAGGATCATCTCTAATTTCTTCCCAGTCTTTATGGCCAATTCCATGTGTAAATTTATTTGGATCATATGTAGGAGAAGATGCCATTGCAATTATTTCCCCCGTATAAATATCCATTGCAGAAATTGATCCTGCTTTTCCTTTCAAAAGTTCTTGAGCTAATCGTTGAACTTCTAAATCAACAGTAAGTTTAATTTTTTCTCCTTGTGTTTCTTTTATGTGATCAATTTGACTTATTCTTTTACCAGATGAATTAACTTCGTATCTTTTTATTCCATATCTTCCAATTAATTGATGTTCTTTGGCAAACTCTATTCCTGATTTTCCAACTTTTAAACCTGGTACTAGATTTTCTTTAATAATATCATCTCGCTCGATATCTTTTTGACTAGCAGCACCCACATAACCAATAACATGAACTAAATCATCTTTATATGGATAAAATCTTGATGAAGAAACAACAGGTTTAACACCTTCAAGTTCATGTAAATACAAATTTAATTTAGAAAATTGTGCCCAATTTAAATTATCAGATACAACTAAAATATCCCATGGCTTTAGTCTTTCTTTTTCTCTGTATATTTTTTTTAATTCATTATTTGATAATTCTAAAATATTTTTAAGTTTAAAAATGGTATTATTAAAATCTTGAATTTGATCTAAATCTAAATGTACTTGAAACACTCTATCATTATCAGCTAGGACATTATTAAAATGATCTGTTATAAAACCTCTTTGAGGTGGTGTTTTCCATTCTCTAATTCTATTTTTATCAGATAATAATTCATATTTTTCTCTATCAGAAATTTGGAGACTGTATAACCTTGATGTAATACCACCCAATAAAATAAGTTTAGCAGCAGAGAGCATAAATACTCTTCTTGTAATCAATCTTCCTTTTTCTACGCTACTAGCTCTATTTTGCATTTTCCTGCCTTAAATCAATTAAGTAAATTTGGTAAAATAATTTTGAAAATAGAGGATAAACTAAAAATGTTAATACCGAATTAAACATCAAAACGCCATATCTTATCGGAATATCAAATATTACTGTCAAAATGCTATAATGTATTGAGCTAATAATTAAAATTGCAACTACAAAAAACACCCAATCATACATTAAGTTTGGCATTAATGTTCTTGATCTTATGAATAAAGCTATAGAGCATAGTAATAAATAATTAATTGATGAGACACCAATTGGAAAGTTTTGTACCACATCATTAATTATTCCTGCAAAAAATACTAGTCCATAACCTAATCTTTCAGGTTTTTTTAAAATCCAGAAAAAAATTAGTATGTAAATAAAGTTAAACGAAAAACTAATGTTTAGAAAAAAGAACGATAAATCAAAGCCTGTAAAAGCTATGAAAAATAACAATAATATTGGAAAGCTATGGATAAAGCTTTTATAGGCTCTTTTTGGAAAAGACAGCGCCATATCAGTTGTTTACCCTTATAAGCTTTAACTGATTGTAATTAACAAAAAATTCTACGTACTTAACATCATCCTTAATTTTAATTTTTCCAACTGGTATTGCTGGAGAAATTATGCCATCGATACCTGAAGTATAAACAATTGCACCTTCCTCTATCTCATTTAATTTTGGTAAAAATTCTAAATCACCATAAAGATTACTACCATTACCAGATAGAATTGCATTTATACCGTTAGGTTCAATGATTACAGGAATTTTGCTATTTAAGTCTGTTGCAAGAAGAATTCGAGAAGTCAGTAAATTAACATTAATAATTTTTCCAACATAATACGATTGATCTTTAACTGCTACACCTAATTTAATTCCATGCTTATATCCTTTATTAATAATCATTGATTTTAAAAAAGGACTTTGCTGATCAAGTAATACTTTAGCAATTAAATAGTTTTCAGATGCAATTTCTCTTTCATCTATCAATTTTTTAAGTCGAATATTTTCAGATTTATAAAAATCTACTTCATTTTTTAATTTTTCAATATTGTAATTTTTTTCTCTTAAAACTGTAAATTCTTCATACATATTTAGGTGGTCTTGAAATAAGAAATATTGATCTTTTGCATAAACAAAGGGTGCTGAAACAAAAAAAGATCCCTTAAATATTAAGTCCTTTGTTATTGATCTTAATTTACTAATCGGTCCTGATTTAAAATACTCTAGTGATAAAACTAATATTGAAATTATTAATAGAGTAAGTAATGAGAAATTTTGACGAGTACCTTTTTTAAGAAAAGCTGATCGAATAGCAATTATAAAATCATCTCTACCCGAATCTGCCGCCATAATTTTTAGTACTCAGATAATACAGTAGAAAATATTTCTTCTTGGTCTAGCGCTTTTCCTGTTCCAATTGCAACACATGATAATGGATCATCTGCTATATTAACTGGTAATCCTGTTTCTTTTGAGAATCTTTTATCAATATTTTTTAATAAAGATCCACCACCTGTCATGGTTAATCCCATATCCACTAAGTCTGCTGACAATTCTGGAGGTGTGTGTTCTAAAGCTTTTTTAATTCCTGAAACAATTTCTTTTAAAATTGGATTTAAGGCTTCTGCAGTGTCTTCCTCTGAAATGTTTACTTCTTTTGGAGTTCCAGATCTTATATCCCTTCCTTTAACTGCATAAGTATTGTTGTTAGTTGGAATAGCTGTTCCTATATCTTTTTTAATTTTTTCAGATGTACTGTCTCCAATCATCAAATTATATTCTTCTCTCATATAATCTCTTAATGCATTATCCATTGCATCACCTGCAACTCTTAAAGATTCTGAATAAACAACTCCACCTAAAGACATCACAGCAATTTCGGTTGTTCCACCCCCTATATCAATAACCATTGAACCTGTTGCCTCTGAAATTGGAAGTCCAGCACCGATTGCAGCCGCGATAGGTTCCTCAATTAACTGAACCCTTCTTGCACCAGCAGCAAGGGCACTATCTTGAATTGCTTTTCTCTCAACTGGAGTTGATCCTGTTGGAACACAAATTAGAATTCTAGGATTTGCTAAAGTTTTTTTATGAACTTTTTTAATAAAGTGTTTAATCATTTCTTCAGTAACTATGAAGTCTGCAATTACTCCATCTCTTAATGGTCTTATTGCTTGAATGTTACCCGGGGTTCTTCCAAGCATAGTTTTTGCTTCATCACCTACCGCTAAAACTGATTTTTTTCCTTTATTATCAACAACTGCAACAACAGATGGTTCATTTAAAACCACTCCTTTTCCCTTCAAAACAACAAGTGTATTAGCCGTTCCAAGGTCAATCGCCATATCTTGGCTCCAAAATTTCTTAAGTGATCCTATAAGTTCCATTCTATTATATTCCTTTCATTTGTTTATTTTCAAATTGCTCTTCAGGAGCAGTTTTATCTCTTTTAATAATCATTTTATTTAATGAGTTGATGTATGCATTAGCAGATGCAACTAAGGTGTCAGTATCGGCTGCTTGACCAACAGTTGTCTTGCCATTTTCTTCAATTTTCACACTAACAGTTGCTTGAGCATCTGTTCCCTCTGTAACTGCATGAACTTGATAAAGCTGTAAGTTAACATCATGAGGATAAAGTTTCTTAATGCATTTAAATATTGCATCTACCGGTCCATCTCCTGTTTCTGAAGTTTTTTTAACATCTCCAAATACATCTAAAGTCATCTCTGCTTTTTGAGGTTCACCAGTTCCAGCAAATACTTTTAATGATTTTAAGTTTATTGCATTTACTTTATTGTCAATAATCAAACTATCATCTATTAGTGCAATAATATCTTCATCATAAACATGCTTTTTCTTATCAGCTAAAACTTTAAATTTTGCAAACGCATTACTTACAACATCATCAGTTAAATCAGGATAACCTAATGAGTTTAATTTATCTTTAAAAGCATGACGCCCTGAATGTTTTCCCATCACAAGTGATGTTTGTTTAACACCTACACTTTCAGGTGTCATAATTTCATAAGTTTGTCTGTTCTTTAACATTCCATCTTGATGAATTCCTGCTTCATGCGCAAATGCATTTTTCCCAACAATTGCTTTGTTGTACTGAACTGGAAAACCTGTTGCATTTGAAACAATTTTAGATGCTTTACTTAAAAGAGTTGTATTAATTCCTGTATCATACGGCATTAAATCTGGTCTTGTTTTAATTGCCATCACCACTTCCTCTAAAGCAGCATTACCAGCTCTTTCACCTAATCCATTAATTGTACACTCAATTTGTCTAGCTCCTGCTTGAACACCTGCAAGGGAGTTTGCAACTGCTAAACCTAAATCATTATGACAATGTGTTGAAAGGATAGCTTTATCTATATTTGGAACTTTGTTTAACAAAGTTTGAATAATTTTTGTAAATTCAGACGGTATTGTGTAGCCAACTGTATCTGGAATATTAATTGTTTTTGCACCGCATTTAATTGCAAGCTCAACTGTTTTGCACATGTAATCTAAATCAGTTCTTGTTCCATCTTCACATGACCACTCAACATCATCTGTAAATTTTCTTGCATATGTTACATGTTCTTTTATTGCCTCATAAACTTCCTCTGGTGACTTATTAAGTTTATGCTTCATATGTAATGGACTTGTTGAAATAAATGTATGAATTCTAAATCTTGGAGCGTGCTTTAATGCTTCATAGCAACGATCAATATCTTTTTTAGAGTGTCTTGATAATCCTGCTGGAATTGAATTTTTTAAAATTTTGCTTACTTCAGTTACAGCTTCAAAGTCTCCAGGAGATGCAATTGGAAAACCAGCTTCAATGATATCAATTCCTAGTTCATCAAACACCCTTGCGATTTGGATTTTTTCTTCCAAACTCATTGATGCGCCAGGTGATTGTTCACCATCTCGCATTGTCGTATCAAAAATATAAACTCTATCTTTATCAGCCATAAAATGTAAATTTATTACCGCTGAGCATAATACATGCTCTCGTTCAGATTGCAAAATAAATTGGGTTTATAAACTCAAATCCTCCAACTTGAGTCTATTTCTTATCGCTATCAACTAATTTCTTCTTAGCAATCCAAGGCATCATAGCACGAAGTCCTGCCCCAACCTTTTCAACTGGATGTTCTGCAAGTTTTGCTCTAGTTGCAAGGAAGTTTTTTTGACCGTTCTTACACTCATCCATCCACTCTTTTGTGAACTTACCAGATTGAATGTCTGCAAGCACTTCCTTCATTCTTTTCTTAGTTTCTTCTTTATTAATTATTCTAGGGCCTGATTGGTACTCACCGTATTCAGCTGTATTTGATATAGAATAATTCATGTTTGCAATTCCACCTTCATAAATTAAATCAACAATTAATTTTACCTCATGTACAGTCTCAAAATACGCCATCTCAGGTTCATATCCTGCTTCAACTAAAGTTTCATAACCGTTTTTAATTAATTCTACTAATCCTCCACAAAGAACGGTTTGCTCTCCAAATAAATCAGTTTCAACTTCATCTTTAAAAGTTGTTTCAATAATTCCTGATCTACCACCGCCCACAGCTGATGCATAAGACATTGCAAGATCTCTTGCTTTACCTGAACCATTTTGATGAACTGCAAAAAGGCAGGGTACCCCTCCTCCTTTTTCAAACTCAGATCTAACTAAGTGACCTGGTCCTTTTGGAGCAACCATAAAAACATCTAAATCTTTTCTTGCTTTAATTAAATCGTAGTGAACATTTAAACCATGAGCAAATGCAATTGATTTTCCTTCTCTAACTCTTTGTTCAATATGATTTTTATAAATTTCTGCTTGTAATTCATCTGGTGTTAAAATCATGACAACATCAGCCCATTCAGCTGCATCTGATAAGTTCATAACTTTCAAACCTTTAGATTCTGCTTTTGGTGCACTTGATGATCCTTCTCTTAATGCTACAACTACTTCTTTAACTCCACTGTCTTTTAAATTTAAAGCGTGTGCATGACCTTGGCTTCCGTATCCAAAAATTGCAATTTTTTTATCCTTAATTAGATTTACGTCTGTGTCTTTTTCATAAAACATTTTCATAGTTTTTCTCCTTAATTATTTAAATACTTTTTCACCTCTAGTCATAGCGACCGCTCCAGTTCTCGATACACTTACTAGACCAAACTTTCTCAAATTTTTTGCCATTGTATCTATTTCTCGTCTAAGTGCTGTTATTTGAACAACTTTAGATTTATTTGTGCTATCCAATATTACAGCATTATACTTTTTACAAGCTTTAATGGCTTTATCGATTTTCCCATTATTTCCAACAAGTTTAAATAATGCCATCTCTTTAAATATCACATTTTTATCTTCTCGTTTAAAGTCAGCAACTTTATGCACTGGAACCAATTTTTTTAATTGTAGTTTAATTTGGTCAATTACTTGGGGTGTTCCTGTTGTAACGATTGTTATTCTTGAAATATTTAATTTTGAATCAATTTCTGCAACTGCTAAAGACTCGATATTATATCCTCTTCCAGAAAAAAGACCCACAACTCTTGCTAAAACACCAGCTTCATTATCAACCCACACTACAATAATATGAGTATCTAATTTCTCTTTCTTGCCAGCAAAGCTGTATGCAGATTTTGATTTTGGCATTAAACGAGTGTTCTTCCTTTGCCTGTAATTTTATTCTGTTCCTTATCTTTTGGACCTAATATCATTTGATTGTGCGGCTTTCCTGATGGTATCATAGGAAAGCAGTTCTCTTGCTTATCAACTAAACAATCAAAAATAACTGGTCTATCAGTATTTAACATTTCTATAATTTTATCGTCTAATTCTTCAGGTGTTTTGGCTCTTATACCAACACATCCATAAGCCTCCGCCATTTGAACAAAGTCTGGAAGCGCAGCAGTATAACTTTCAGAATAATTTTTATCATGAAGTAATTCTTGCCATTGTCGAACCATTCCCATGTATTCATTGTTCAAAATAAATATTTTTATTGGCAAACTATATTGCACAGCAGTAGACATTTCTTGCATCGTCATTAATACAGATGCCTCTCCTGCAATATCAATTACTAACTTTTGCGGGTGTGCAATTTGAACTCCAACAGCTGCAGGCAAACCATATCCCATGGTTCCCAACCCTCCAGATGTCATCCATCTATTTGGTTTGTTAAATTTATAGTGTTGTGCAGCCCACATTTGATGTTGTCCAACTTCAGTAGTTATGAAAGTGTCTTTGTCTTTTGTAAGTTCATACAATCTTTCTATTGCATACTGAGGTTTAATCGTTTCTTCACTGCCAATATAATCTAAAGATCTTTTTGATCTCCATTTTTGAATTTTTTCCCACCATTTAGATGTTTTTTGTTTATTAGATCTTATAAAATTTGGTTTTGATTTCTTTAAAGTTTTTAAAGTTGATGTAATTACTGATTTTACATCTCCAACAATTGCAAGATCTACTTTAACATTTTTATTAATTGAGGAAGGATCTATATCAATATGAACTTTTTTAGATTTTGGAGAAAACTCATCTATTTTTCCTGTGATCCTATCATCAAACCTTGCACCAATGTTGATCATTAAATCACATTCGTACATTGCATTATTTGCTTCATACGTTCCGTGCATTCCTAGCATTCCTAAAAATTGATTATCATCTCCCGGGAAAGATCCTAATCCTTGCAATGTTGTAGTTATTGGAAAACCAGTTGTATATACTAATTCTCTCAGTAATTCACTGGCCTTAGGACCTGAATTAATAACACCACCCCCAGTATAAAAAATCGGTTTGGTTGCTTTGCTCATTAAATTAATTAATTCATTAATACTTTCTTGAGAAAAATTATTATGACTTGCACCATTTGATTTATTTTTTCTTTTAAATTTTTTGTAAGGTGCTTTTTGAAATTGAATATCTTTAGGAATATCAACAAGCACTGGGCCTGGTCTACCCGTTGTTGCAACTTCAAATGCTTTATGCATTATTTCTGCTAAATCGTTTATATCTTTAACCAGCCAATTATGTTTTGTACACGGTCTTGTAATTCCTGTAGTGTCACATTCTTGAAACGCATCTGTACCAATTAAGTGTGTTGGCACTTGTCCAGAGATACAAACTAAAGGTACACTATCCATATAAGCATCTGTTAGAGCTGTAACTACATTTGTTGCACCTGGTCCTGATGTAACAAGAACAACACCTGGTTTTCCAGTTGATCTTGCATAACCTTCTGCAGCATGACCTGCTCCTTGTTCGTGTCTTACTAAAATATGTTTTACAGAATTATGATTTTTTAATTCATCATATATTGGAAGCACTGCGCCACCTGGATAACCAAAGATATGAGATACATCTTGGTCTTCAAGACATTTAAATACGATCTCAGCTCCAGAAAATAATTTTGGCATTCAGCCAATCTAGCTGAAGTTGTACTTAAAGGTCAAGTTTAAGAGTGTTCAAATTAGATTTTTTTCAAAAATTTTTTTAGGTCCTTGGAGTTTATTTTATTCCAGCTCGACATCTGACCTCTCGCCCATGTGCTTTGTCTTTTAGCGTATTGTCTAGTTTTTATAGTAATTTTTTCATGAACTTCTTTAAGATCTAATTTATTTTCCAAATGTTCTTTAATCTCGGCAATACCAATTACCTTATTTGAGCTATTATCTTTCTTAATTTTAAGTTTTAAAAATTTTTTAACCTCACTAATTGCTCCATCTTTTAACATTTGTTCTGATCTAGAAGCTATTCTCTCAATTAGTTTAGGTCTTGGATAATCGATATAAATTTTAAAAAATTCCTCATCTTGAAACTTGGATTTTGTGTTTTTAAACCAATCAAATAAAGATTTTTTCGTATGATACTTTACTTCGTATGCTCTAATTGATCTTTGGGCATCCGTTTCAATAATTTTGCCTTTAATATAAGGATCTAGTTTTAAAAGTTTTGAATAAAATTTTTTTTGTCCATTTTTTTTTTGTAAATTTCTTATCTTATTTCTAACTTTTAAAGGAATGTTTGGAATTTTTACCAACCCATCAGTAAGTGCTTTAAAATAAAGACCTGTTCCACCTACAAGTATTGGTGTTTTATTTCTTGATTGAATTTCTTTAATTTTTTTTTGACAAAACTTCAGCCACTCCCCTGTTGAAAAATTTTTTGTAACATTTAAAAATCCATATAAGTGATGTCTGATTTTTTGATAGTCTTTTTGTTTAGGTCTTGCAGTTAAGATCCGAAGTTCTTTATATACCTGCATACTATCTGCATTGATAATTTCTCCATTTATTTTCTTAGCAAGGCTTATTGCAAAATTTGATTTTCCTGATGCAGTGGGTCCTGAGATTAAAATAATTTTGGACTTAAGGTCCATTAATCTAATTTAACACCAATATATCTTCTTTGATTTTGGTTATTATAAATTGCAATTAACAAAGTTTTTTCTGAACTTCTTTTTGTAATTTTTATAATATTTTCTAAGTCACCAATGGTGTTAATTTTTTTCTTTTGTGCTTCAACAATAATGTTACCAGTTTCCAAATAATTTACTGGGCTATCTTGTGCAATTTTAGTAATCACCACTCCTGTAACATCCTTTGATAATTTTCTTTCCTCTAAATCTTTTTTATCAACTAATCTTACAGTTATTTTTAATCCTTCAATTTCAACTTCTTTTGGCTTTTCTGTAATTATTGATTTTTGTTTAAAGTCTTCTGAAGTTTCTAGTCTTCCAAGAATAATATTTTTAGTAATTTCTCTTTTATTTCTCCAAACTTTAACTATTACTTTTTTTCCAACATCAGTTTGTGCAACTATTTTTGGAAGTTCAACCATTTCTTTAATTGGTTTTCCGTCAAACTCTAAAATAATATCTCCAGCTTTAATTCCACCCTTGTCAGATGGGCTACCGTCTGCAACACTTGCAACTAAAGCACCTCTTGGTTTATCTAATTTTTCAACATCAGCAATTTCTTTTGTAACAGTTTGAATTCTAACACCTAACCATCCTCTTTTTGTTTCACCAAATTCTATTAATTGTTTTATAACTCTATCTGCACTATTTGAAGGAATTGCAAAACCTATTCCAATAGATCCAGATTGTCCTAAGATTGCTGTATTAATTCCAATTACATCTCCTTTCATATTAAATAAGGGTCCACCAGAATTTCCTTGATTGATAGATGCATCTGTTTGAATAAAATCTTCGTATCTTGATAACCCAATTGATCTATTCCTTGCTGAAATAATTCCTGCAGTAACTGTTCCACCTAATCCAAACGGATTTCCAATTGCAATAACCCAATCACCAATTCGTGATTTATCAGAGTCGCCAAATTTCACTGGTACAAATTTTTCATCACTTTCAATTTTTAAAACAGCTAGATCCATTCCAGGATCTGCACCTAAAATTTTTGCTTTGAACTCTTGATCTCCATTTACTCTTACAAAAACATCCTCAGCACCTTGAATTACATGGTTATTAGTAATTACTATTCCATCATCACTAATAATAAATCCAGATCCTAATGCACTTGTTTTTCTCTCTTGAGGAGTGCCAAAATCTTTAAACATATCCTCAAATGGTGATCCTGGAGGAAATTGGAACGGGAAAGGATTTGATCTTGTTGTAACTGTTGTAGTTGTTGAAATATTTACAACTGATGGCATTAATCTTTCAGCTAAATCTGCAAATGAAGCGGGTATATCCTTTGCATTTGATAAAGTTGTGAAGTTTAGACAAAAGATAAGAAGAACTAATGACTTTAAATATTTTTTCATGACTTTAAGTACCAAATTATTAAAAACCCTATAACTGCAAATACCAATCCACCTGTACGAAGTTGACTGTCATTTACCTCGTTTAATTTTGATAGCATATTTTTCATTTTTGATGGAAATAAGGCATATAAAATTCCTTCAATGAATAAGAACAGACCAAATGCAATGATCAATTCCTTCATAGGATTAGTTTATTCTGATTTAGGTTTTATATTTCCAAAAAATTTAAAAAATTCACTATCAGGAGATAAGATCATAGATGTTTCTCCTGCATTAAATGCTTTACCGTATGCTTGCATAGATCTATAGAAAGCAAAAAACTCTGGATCTTGACCGAAGGCATCAGCAAAAATTTTATTTCTTTGACCATCACCTTCCCCTTTCATGATCTCTGATTTTTTTTGAGCATCAGCTAATATTACTGTCACTTCTTTATCTGCAGTAGAAGTAATAGTTACTGCCATCTCAGCACCTTTTGCTCTAAATTCTTTTGCTTCTCTCTCTCTTTCAGTTTGCATTCTTCTAAAGATTGCATCACTGTTTGCTTGTGGAAGATCAGCTCTTTTAATTCTTACATCAACAATTTTAATACCAAAATTTTCAGCTTCATTATTTACACCTTCCTGAATTAAAGTCATTTGTTTTGTTCTATCTTGAGATAACAAGGTTTGAAGTTCTTGTTGACCAAGAACGTTTCTTATTCTTGAATTGATAATTGTTGAGAGTCTTGATCTTGCAACTCTTTCATTTCCAACTGAAATATAAAATTTTAGTGGGTCTACAATTTGAAATCTTGCAAATGCATCAACAATCAGTCGTTTTTGGTCTGATGCAATTACTTCCTCTGGTGGAGTATCTAAATTTAAAATTCTTTTATCTAAAAAAACTACGTTTTGAATAAATGGTATTTTAAAGTTTAAACCTGGTTTTAATAAAATTCTTTTTGGATCACCAAATTGAAGAACAATTGCTTGATTTACCTCTTTTACTATAAAAATAGAAAAGAATATTGTTGCAGCAATTACAATTATAATCGGGATTAAAATTTTTCCAGCTTTCATTTAATTATTCTCCGCCTTTTTTAGTTCAGGAAGTGGTAGATAAGGAACTACTCCTGATCCAGAATTTTTATCGATTATTATTTTATTAATGTCACCTAAAACTGTTTCCATTGTCTCTAAAAACATTCTTTCTTGTGTTACTTGTTTAGCTTTTGCATATTCATTATAAATTGCTAAAAATCTGCTAGCTTCACCTTCTGCTTTTGCAACTACTTCTTTTTTATAAGCTTCTGCTGCTTGTAAAATTTTTTGAGCTTCTCCCCGTGCTCTTGGGATCACATCATTTGCATACGCCTCAGCTTCGTTTTTAGATCTTTCCATATCAGCTCTTGCTGCTTGAACATCTCTAAATGCATCAATAACTTGATCTGGTGGGTCGGCTTTTTGGGTTTGAACTTGAGTAATTTGAATACCTGAAGTGTATTCATCTAAAATCTTTTGAATAATTTCTTGGGTTTCTGTCTCAATTACTGATCTTCCTTCTGTTAAAATTGGTTGAATGTTTGATCTAGCGATTACTTCCCTCATAGCAGTTTCTGCTGCAGCTTTTACTGTCCCTTCAGGATCTTGAATTTTGAATAAGAAATTTCCTGCATCTTTAATTACCCAAAATACAGAAAAGTCGATGTTAACAATATTTTCATCACCAGTTAACATTAAGCTTTCTTCTGGTACATCAGCAACACCGCCTGATGAAAATCCACTGTCTCTTTCAGATCTAAAACCAATATCCATTCTGTTTACTTTTGTAACTTTTGGAGTGATCACACTCTCAATTGGATATGGAAAATGATAGTTAAGACCAGGTTGTGTAGTATTTACAAATTTTCCAAATCTTAAAACAACTCCTTGTTCGTCAGGAAGTACTCTATAAAGTCCGCTAAGTCCCCAAAGAGTAACTATGATTAATAAACCAACAATGATGGGTTTAGCCCCACCTTTGCCACCACCTAAAAATCTGTTTAATAAACTTTGAACTTTTTTAATAACTTCATCAATATCAGGTGGAGTTGGGCCTCTTCTAAATCCACCGTTGCCTCCGCCGCCTCCTGGAGGTCTGCCCCAAGGGCTTTGATTTCTGAAATCATTCATACGACACTGTATATAGTGTCTTTATTGCTAAAAACAAGGTAATGGTATTTCAATGAATGACAAAAAAGTAGGCCTTAGTGACACAATGAAGGCTAAAACTGAGCCAAAAAGCTTTCAAAAAAACCCTATACCAGGCACCAAATTCACGATTGCAATTTCAAGTGCAAAAGGAGGAGTTGGTAAATCTACTTTTGCAACGAATCTTGCTTTAGCTTTAAAAAAAGTTGGGTGCAAAGTTGGATTGTTAGATGCTGATATTTACGGTCCATCTCTTCCTAAGTTATTTTCAATAAATGAAAAGCCAGAAAGCGATGGTCAGACTTTAAAACCAATTATTAAGTATGATATTCAATGCATGTCTATTGGTTTTTTGACTGATGAACAGACACCAATGATTTGGCGTGGACCCATGGTAACAAGTGCAATTAAAACATTTACACAAAAAGTTGCTTGGAAAGATTTAGATTTTATTATTGTTGATATGCCTCCTGGAACAGGAGACACGCAATTAACATTTGCTCAAGAAATAAATATGGATGGAGCAATTATTGTTTCCACGCCTCAAGAAATTGCTCTTCAAGATGTAAAAAGAGGAATAAGAATGTTTGATAAATTAAAAGTAAAAATAATTGGGTTAATAGATAATATGAGTCATTTTGTTGGTGATGATGGAAAAAAATATGCAATCTTTGGAGAAGGTGGTGTTAAAAGGACTGCAGAAGAATTTCAAAAAGAATTTTTAGGTGAAATACCAATTAATTCAGAGGTTGGAAAGCAAGGTGATTTGGGATCTCCAATAGTTGAAAGCAAACCCGATCATGAAATTTCTAAGATTTATTTGGAATTTGCAACTAAAATTAAATCAAATTATCTTTAAGATCAAAAGCTTCCATTAATTCATTCCATTCTCTTTTAGAAAGTCCTGATTGATCCATGTCAACTTTATCGCCTTTGATTAGTTTTTTAAGTACTTCTTTTCCTTTTGCAGAAACTTCTGTTCCTCCTACCCTATAATCCATAAAAGCCTCATAAGTTATTGGCACCCATTTTTTAAGTGTATCCAACATTACATCTGCATAAGCGCGTATTTCATATTGAGCGTGGTGATCAGCTCTTAGCCTTAAAAAATTCATTAGGTTTAGCAAATCTGTTTTCCAGTACCACTGCGTATAAGTATTTAAAGTTAAATTCATACGTGCGAGTTCCCTTGCAAGTCCTACTGCATTTTCATCAATTACAGAACCATCGTATCTTTCATTAAGCATTGTTTGATAATTATTATATGTCTGCTCAGCATCTCCTTTTAAAAGTTCTAAAACTTCTTTAGCTTTTTCACCTTCAAGAACATCGCCTCTTCCTTGCCTATTACTCTGCGACTGTGCTGCTAAATGCTCAGGTGCTGGTAAATAAAATTCTTTATCCAAGATTGAATATCTAGCAGAGTATTCATTTACATTTGCAGTTCTATGCCTAATCCATTGTCTTGCAATAAATATTGGAAGCTTAACGTGATATTTAATTTCACACATTTCAAATGGAGTACTATGCCAGTGTCTCATTAAATACTTTATTAATCCTTCGTCTGTTGAGACTTTCTTTGTACCTTTGCCATAAGAAACTCTAGCTGACTGAACTATCGAAGTATCATCACCCATATAGTCAACTACCCTAATAAATCCATGATCTAATATTGGAAGAGCCTCATAAAGAATTTTCTCTAATTCTGGCGCTGTTACTCTTTTAGTCTTATATTCTTGTGATTGTTGATCTTTTATTTCTTGTGCTTGTTCGCTGGTTAATTTCATGAATAAAATATTGAATCTCTTTAATTAGGTTTTATATTAATAAGGTTGGTTTTCCAACTATGACGATAAACGAATTTCGTAATAACCATTACGGACGTGGGGGCAGTACCCACCACCTCCACCATTTTCAACTTACGGGGGTGAATTAGGATCGACGGGTGTCTAAAAGTTATTCTTTCGTTCGGTATTGTTCCGCCGTGATGGGCTAATTTATAAATGCTAACGAAAGTTACGCACTTGCAGCTTAATTAATTTATTAATTAAGTTACGGGGTTTGGGGCACCTGGCAACAGAACGCCCCTATTTTAAAATTTCATTTTTTAATATTTGGTGCGGCCAGAGAGACTCGAACTCTCATGGGCTAGGCCCACACGGCCCTCAACCGTGCCTGTCTACCAATTTCAGCATGGCCGCAAATTATGTCTCAGATTAATTGAATGACAATTCTAATTCAAGTTGATAAGTTTTTAATATGGAATTCACTGCTGAAATAAAAAAAGCAACCAGTTCAATCTACGAAAAAGTACAAAAAAAAATTCCAGAAATTGAATGGGCTACACACGCTCCATATATTTATAAAATCAATAAGCTTAAAAAAGAAAAAAATGCTGTGATTCTAGCACATAATTATCAAACACCAGAAATCTACCATGGGATTTCAGATTTTTCGGCGGACTCTTTGGCTTTAGCTGTAGAAGCTGCGAAAACAAAAGCAGATATAATTGTTATGTGCGGTGTTCATTTTATGGCTGAGACGGCAAAATTAATGAGCCCTGAAAAGAAAGTATTATTACCTGATATGAAAGCAGGATGTTCTTTGTCATCTTCTATTACAGGAGATGATGTTAGAAAATTAAAAAAACAATATCCAGGTGTACCAGTAGTTTCTTATGTAAATACTTCTGCTGAGGTAAAAGCAGAAACAGACGTTTGTTGTACATCTGCAAATGCTGTTAAGATTGTAGAGTCTCTTAAAGTTAAAAAAGTTATATTTTTACCTGATGACTTTTTAGCTAAATATGTTGCTTCGCAAACAAATACTGAAATTATATCATGGAAAGGAACTTGTGAAGTTCATGAACAATTCAAAGATGAGGAAATTAATGAAATTAGAAAAGCTAATCCTGGGATTAAAATAATTGCACATCCTGAGTGTCCTCCTGATGTTATTCAAGCATCTGATTTTGCTGGATCGACTAGCGGTATGATAAAGTATGTTAGAGATAATCAACCTGAAAAAGTTATGATGGTTACTGAGTGTTCAATGAGTGACAATGTTCAAATTGATAATCCAAATGTTGAGTTTATAAGACCATGTAATCTATGTCCTCACATGAAAAGAATAACGTTGCCTAAAATATTAAATTGTTTGGAAAATGAGTCTAATGAGCTTGTAATGGATGATCAAACTATTGCAAAAGCAAGAAAGTCTGTAGAAAGAATGGCAGAAATAGGCAGATAAAATCTGTGTCAAATATTCTATTAAGTAATCAATTTATAAAATCTACATGTAAATTAGCTCTGAATGAAGATCTTTATCCTTCGGGTGATATAACTTCAGATCTTATAAATAATAATATTAATAAAAAAGTTAAAATGATAAGTAATCAAAGTGGAATCATTGGTGGTTTAGCATTTGCGAAAGAAACATTTAAATTAATTGATAAAAAAATAAAATTTAAAATAAAAAAAAAAGAAGGCTCTTATATCCAAAAAGGTAATATTGTAGCAATAATTGAAGGTAATCTTAAGAATATACTAATAGGAGAAAGAGTTGCTTTAAACTTTGTTTCCCATATCTCGGGTATTGCATCAAAAACAAACAAATTTGTAAGACTAGCTGGAAAAAAAACCAAGGTCTGTTGTACTAGAAAAACTATACCAAATTTAAGAGTACTTCAAAAATATGCTGTCAAATTAGGTGGAGGGGTTAATCATCGTTTTAATTTAAGCGATGAATTTTTAATTAAAGATAACCATCTGAGTTCGGAAAAGAATTTTGAAAATATTATTAAAAGGGCAATTAAAAATAAAAAAAGAAAAAAAATTACGGTCGAGGTTGATAATTTAAAACAATTACACAAAATATACGGACTAAAATTTGATACAGTTTTGCTAGACAATATGAGTATTAAAAACCTTAAAGATGCTGTTAAATTAGTTAAAAAAAAATACACAACGGAAGCCTCAGGTGGTGTTAATTTGAATAATATCAAAAAAATTGCATCAACTGGGGTTGATAGAGTTTCAATTGGCATGTTAACTCAAAGCGTTTCGGCAATTGATATAAAACTAGAAATATAAATTATTTATTTTTTTAATTGCGCCTGGGCTGCAGCTAATCTTGCTACTGGAACCCTGTAAGGGGAGCACGAAACATAGTTTAATCCTATTTTAGCACAAAATTCTATACTTTTTGGATCTCCTCCATGCTCACCACATATACCTAACTTTATTTTTTTATTTTGCGAACGCCCTTTTTCAGAGGCGATATCGATTAAGTCGGCTACCCCCTCGTCAATTGATACAAAAGGATCTATATCAAATATTTTATTTTCAATATAATCGTTTAGAAATTTACCACTATCGTCTCTACTAATACCAAATGTGGTTTGTGTTAAGTCGTTAGTACCAAAACTAAAAAATTCCGCATGTTTAGCAATATCATTTGCTTTTATAGCAGCTCTAGGCAATTCAATCATTGTACCTACCAAAAAATTTAACTTTATTTTTTTTTCACTCTCAACCTGTTTCGCAGTCCTTATCACTAAATCTTTCATAATTTTTATTTCAGCTTCGGTTGAAACTAAAGGTATCATTATTTCTGGTATTATTGATTTAACTTTTTGTTTTTTGCATTGAACCAAAGCTTCAAAAATTGCTCTACACTGCATTTCATAAATTTCAGGAAAAGATATTCCAAGTCTACAACCTCTGTGCCCAAGCATTGGATTTTGTTCATGAAGTTCAGTAATTCTTACTTTTAATTCCTTAATTGGAATATTTAACGAGCTTGCAACTTCACTTATTTCCTTATCAGTTCTTGGTAAAAATTCATGTAATGGAGGGTCTAATAATCTAACTGTTACTGGCAAACCATTCATAATTTTGAAAATATCAATAAAATCTTTTTTCTGATGTGGTAATAATTTTGAAAGTGCTAATAATCTATCATCTTTAGTTTTTGAAAGTATCATTTCTCTAACTGATAATATTCTCTCTTCGTCGAAAAACATATGCTCAGTTCTACATAACCCAATTCCTTCTGCTCCAAAGTCTCTTGCTATTTTGCTATCAAGAGGTGTCTCAGAATTTGTTCGTATTTTTAATTTTCTATAATTGTCAGCCCAATTCATAAGCTTAGAAAATTCTCCTGAAATTTCAGGCTTAACAGTTTTCACTTCACCTAGAATTATCCTACCAGTAGATCCATCAATAGTGATTAAATCTCCCTCTTTTATTTCTCTGTCTTGAACTTTGAATAATTTTTTCTCATAATCAATTTCGATTTCACTTGAGCCTGACACACAAGGTCTTCCCATTCCTCTAGCCACTACAGCTGCATGACTGGTCATACCTCCTCTTGCAGTTAATATGCCTTTAGCAGCATGCATACCATGAATATCTTCAGGTGAAGTTTCAACTCGAACTAATATAGTATTTTGCATTGATGCGTTTAACCTTTCAGCATCATCTGATGTAAATACCACTTTGCCACTTGCTGCACCAGGTGATGCCGGCAATCCCTTCGCAATTATTTCTATATTTGATTTTTCATCTAAAGTTGGATGAAGCAAAGTATCTAATGAATTTGGTTCAACTCTTAATACTGCCTCTTTTTTTGAAATTAAATTTTCTTTAACCATATCGACAGCAATTTTTACAGCTGATTTAGCTGTTCTTTTTCCTGATCTTGTTTGAAGCATCCAAAGTTTTTTATTTTCAATTGTAAATTCAACATCCTGCATATCTTTGTAATGTTTCTCTAATTTATGTAATATTTTTTTTAATTCTTTGTACGCGATAGGCATAGACTCTTCCATTGACGGTAAGCTTTCATTTGAGGCTATTCTTGCTTTTTTAGTTATGTGTTGTGGCGTTCTTGTTCCTGCAACTACATCTTCTCCTTGTGCATTAATTAAATATTCCCCGTATATCTGGTGATTGCCATTGGATGGATTCCTTGTAAACACCACACCTGTTGCACAATCATTGCCCATGTTTCCAAAAACCATTGACTGAACATTTACTGCAGTGCCCCACTCTGATGGAATTTGATTTAACTTTCTGTAAACTTTAGCTCTATGACTTTCCCAGGATAAAAAAACTGCACTAATTGCCCCAAACAATTGCTCTCTTACATTTTGAGGAAATTCTTTATTTGTTTTTTTCTTAACAATATTTTTAAAATCTTTTATTAATCCATCCCAATCATTTTCATCCAATTCTGTATCTAACAAGACGCCTTTTGTTAATTTATAATTTTCAATTAATTCCTCAAAATTATAATTCTCAACTCCTAAAACAACATTTGAATACATTTGAATAAAACGTCTGTAGCTATCTTTTGCAAAACGCATATTTGAAGTTCTATTTGCAAGAGCATGAACTGTTTCATCATTAAGTCCTAAATTTAGAATAGTATCCATCATGCCTGGCATTGATACTCTTGCTCCAGACCTTACTGAAACTAGTAATGGGTTATTCAAATCTCCAAACTTTTTTCCAGTGTCTTTCTCAATATTTTTTAACTCTTTATCAATTTCCCCTAAAATTTTATAATTTATTTTTTTTTTATTTTTGTAAAATAACTCGCAAACTTCTGTCGAGATTGTAAAACCTGGTGGAACTGGCAAGCCCATTCTGCCCATTTCAGATAAATTTGCACCTTTTCCACCCAGAATATTTTTTGAGAAGTTTATTTTATTGGAAACTTTAGATTTAAAATTAAATATATACTTTTTCATTAACCTTCTATTTTTGAAAAATTGAAATAGTTATCAAAACTCTTACATAACATTGATAAAAGTTCTAGTCTGTTTTTTTTAATCGTTTCGTCATTATCGTTTACAACAACGTTTTCAAAAAAATCATAAACTTCTGATTTGCAAAATGAAAGTATTTTTAAACTTTCTTCAAAATTTTCGTCTCTACCTACACTTGAATAGTATTTTTTAATTTCGTGTATTTTTTTATAAAGATTTTTTTCATAATCATTTTTAAATAAACCTGGATCAACATTGCCATTAAAATTGGATAAACTTTTATTTTCGCTTAATAGAATACTTGCGGACCTTTTGTAAATAGCAACAACATCTTTCCCAAAATCTTTGTTTATGCTTTTATTTAAAACGTTTGTTTTTTTATAAACTTTTAATAATTCATCAATTGAAAAATTATGACTTACACTTTCTATAATATCATTTCTAATTTGTTTTTCTTTAAGATAGTTCTTTACCCTTTCATATAAAAAATCCCCAAGTTCTAAATTCAATTTCTTTAAATCAAATTCAAAGCCTTGTTCTTTATAAAACATACAAGAATAATTTATTAAATCTCTAAGTTTTACTGTTAGGTTATTTTCAATTATTAATCGTACCACACTTATTGCTGTTCTTCTTATGGCATAAGGATCTTTTGAGCTGGACGGCTTTAGATTAATTCCAAAAAAACCAACTAAAGAGTCAATTTTATCACTCAGTGATAAAGCAATGCTATAAATTTTCTTTGGTAACTTACTATCCATACCAATAGGATAATAATGCTCTGCTACAGCTAGACTGACATCTTTTTCAAAGCCTTGTGTTTCTGCAAAGTAACCTCCCATTACACCTTGAAGCTCAGGAAATTCACCCACTAAGTCTGACATTAAATCAACTTTACAAATTGTTGATGCGATTTCTATTTTTTCTTTACTAATCATAAATTCATCAGATATTAGACCACTGAGTTTTCGCATTCTTTGAACCTTATCAAAATACGTTCCTAGACCTTTGAAGTAATTGACATTTTTTAATTTTGTAACCTGCTTAACTAAATTTTGAGATTTGTTTTTATTCCAAAAAAATTCTGCATCTCTCAATCTAGCATCAATAACTCTTTCATTTCCTGACTTAATAAGTCCTTTTTTATCGTTCGCATCAGAGATTACAAAAAATAAGTTTGTTAAATTTTCTTTTTTGTCAAAAGTCGGTATATATTTTTGGTGTGATTGCATTGTAATAATCAATATTTCTTTAGGTATGTTTAGAAATTTTTTATCAAACTCACAAATTAATACTTTCGGTTTTTCAACAATATTTGTTATTTCATTTAATAAACTTTCATTTGTATTTATTAAAATATTTTTGTTATTTGATAACTTTTGTAATTCAGAATTTATGAAATCCTTTCTTTTTTTGTGGTCAATAATTACCCCTTTGGTTTTAAAAAATTTTAAATATTGGTCGAAGTTATTAAATGACTTAGTTTTTTCTTCTATATCTTTTTCTATAAAAGTGAGATTAGAACTTTTCAGGTGCTTAAAATCAAACTCAAGTTTTTTGCCATCAAATATTGATAAAATAGATTTCAATGGCCTACCCCAAAGAAGGGTATGTTCCCCCCATTTCATTGATTTTTCCCATGTAATTTTAAACAGAATGTGAGGAAGATTTTCTCTCAACATGTTATAAAGACTTATCTTCTTCTGTGGCTTCTTAAAAAAATAAAATTCTCCCTTTTCAGTTTTTTTTTTATAAATCTTATTTTTATTTATTTGATTAGAATTTAAAAAGCCGTCTAATGCTTTATCTGGTGCATTTATACTTGGACCTTTTACCTCTTTAGACTTGAATAAAACTTCTTTTGGAAAGCCTTTGGCATTAATAGCAATCCTGTTTGGTGTTGAAAAAATTCTAATTTCACCTTTATATTTTACACCATGTTGTTCAAAAAAATTTGAAAGAATTTCTTTTAATTGTTCTCTTGCTTTGATTTGTAACTTTGCTGGAACTTCTTCGCTAAATAGTTCAATAAATAATTCAGACACTTTAACTCTGACTTTCTATCCAAATTTTTCCAATCTCTTTGGTTAAATCTCGAATTCTTGAGATATATTCTGCTCGTTGCGCAACACTTATAACGCCTCTGGAATCTAATATATTAAATACATGACTCGATTTTAAACATTGATCATAAGCAGGGAGAGAAATTTTATTTTCAATCATCGATCTTGCCTCACTTTCTAACATATCAAACATTTTAAAAAGTTTTTCAGTATTTGCGTATTCAAAATTGTATGCTGAAAATTCTTTTTCAGCTTGATGGAAGACATCTTTATAGAAGATTCCATTATTATTCCAATCAAGTTCAAAAACATTTTTTTTGTTTTGTATAAACATGCACAATCTTTCTAATCCATAAGTAATTTCAACAGAAATAGGATCACATTCAACTCCTGCCATTTGTTGAAAGTAAGTAAACTGTGTTACTTCCATTCCATCACACCAGACTTCCCATCCAAGCCCAGCTGCTCCTAAAGTAGGGCTTTCCCAGTCGTCCTCTACAAATCTTATATCATGCTCTTCGTGTTTTATTCCAATTGATGCAATGCTATTAAGATAAAGTTTTTTTATATTTTTTGGAGAAGGTTTTATTAATACTTGGAATTGATAATAGTGCTGAAGTCTATTTGGATTTTCTCCATATCTTCCATCTGTAGGTCTTCTAGATGGTTGAACATACGCTGTTTTCCATGGCTTCTTTCCTAAAGATCTCAATGTTGTTGCTGGATGAAATGTTCCAGCTCCAACCTCAACATCATAGGGTTGTAAAATAATACATCCCTGTTTTGCCCAAAATTTTTGTAAGCTAAATATTGTATCTTGAAATGATAAAATTTTTTCTTTTTTCAATTTAGGTCTTTTAGAAACCATATTTTTGCCAAATAGATCTTTCTTCGATCAAGTTCAAAATTTTATCTGCTTGATTTTCTGAAGAAGATAATTTTTTTGCAAGCCATCCTTTACTTTTCTCAAAAATTTTCACTTCAACGTCATCACCAAATTTTTCTCTTAGAATTTGTTCGGAATTACCCAAACCATCAATTAAACCAAGATCCTTAGATTTTTTTCCTGACCAAAATTCTCCTGAAAATAATTCAACCCCAATATCTTTTTTCAACTTTGTCTTTCTACTTTCTTCAACTACATCAATAAATTCTTGATGAAGTTCTAATTGTATATTCTTTAACCTTTTTATATCTTCTTCTTTTTCATCAAGAAATGGATCGAGTGTACTTTTATTTTTTCCAGCTGTATAAACTCTTCTTTGAACACCAATTTTTTGAATAAGATCTTTAAATCCGAATGAAGAATAAATAACTCCAATAGAACCAATTATTGAACTAGGATTAGCATATATTTCATCTCCAGAACAAGCAATTAAGTAGCCGCCAGAAGCCGCAACATCCTCTGCAAATACAATCACTTTTTTTTTATATTTGTCTGCCTGATTTCTAATTAGTTTATAAATTAAGTGTGACTGTACTGGTGACCCACCTGGAGAATTAATTGTTATTGCTACTGTTTGGGCTTTTTTCAATGAAAAAGCTTTTTTTATAATTTCCTCTTGGCTCGAATAATCAATCCCCTGTTTAAATTTTCCAACATTTCCAATAACACCAGATAGCCTGATATGACTAACAATTTTTTTTTTTTTGAAAAAGGAAAACATAAATATGCTTATTAAAAATTTAGATATTAATAAAGCATACTTATAGTTGAAGAAATAGGTGCGTCAATTGATAAGTATTATAATAGACTTAATGTAATATTTTCAATTTATGGGATCTGTAGTTCAATTAAAAAAGACGATTAACAACTCATATTCGGATTTACTTAAGTCTGTTGAGGATAAACTTATATTGGTTAATGAAAAAATATCATCAAAATTAACAAGTAAAGTTGATTTGATTCAAAATATGACAGACTATCATTTAGACACAGGTGGTAAGAAATTAAGAGCCCTTTTAACTTTATCTAGCTCAAAGCTTTGTGGATACTCAAAAGGTGGTAGAGATATAAACCTAGCAGCATGCGTAGAATTAATTCACGCTGCCACCTTAATGCATGATGATGTTATTGATAACGCGCTTGTTAGAAGAAACAAAAAAACACTCAACACTATATGGGGAAACAAATCCTCTATTTTGGTTGGTGATTATCTGCTTAGCAGATGTTTCGAAATGATGGTAGAAGATGGAAGCTTAGAAATTTTAAAACTTCTTTCCTCTACCTCGTCAGAAATTGCACAAGGAGAAGTGTTACAACTTCAGCATCACGGAGAGATAGATATGCTAGAAGAAACATACCTAAAAATTATTTCTTTGAAAACTGCAGCACTTTTTTCAGCATCTACTAAAGTTGGAGCAATATTAGCGAATAGAGATAATAAATATAAAGAAGCTCTAGAGTTTTATGGAAAAAATTTAGGTCTTACATTTCAAATAGCAGATGATGCTTTAGATTATAATTCAGAGCTTAAATTATTTGGAAAAAAAATAGGTAATGATTTTTATGAGGGAAAAATTACTTTACCAATAATACTGTTATATCAAAAGTGTTCGGGTGAAGAAAAAAAATATCTGAAAAATTTGTTTGAAAAACAAAATAGAGATGAAAATGAATTTAAAAATACTCTTGAAAAAATAAAAAAATATAAAATTATTAATGAGTGCTATATAAAAGCTGAATATTTTATAAACTTAGCATCTAACTCATTATCAATATTCGAGGAGAACCAAGATAAAAATATTCTTAAAAATTTGACATCATTTAGTTTAGAAAGAAATTTTTAAGGAGATAATAAAATCTTTTTCCAATCGTTTTTTTCTTTAATATATTTCAGTCTCTCGTGTATTCTAAATTCACCATCTAGCCAGAATTCTACTGACCTTGGCTTTAGCCGCCATCCTGACCAATGTTTTGGTCTGGGGACATTATTTTGTTCAGGATATTTGGATTTAAAGTTTCTAATTGAGTCTGTAAGTTCTTTTCGATTTGAAATTTCTGAGCTTTGATTTGATGCCCAGGCACCGATTCTGCTTTCATATTTTCTAGAGGAATAATATTCGTCTGCCTCAATATCAGAAACTTGTTCAGCTGAACCTTCGATCCTTATTTGCCTAAGTAAACTTTTCCAATGAAAACACATCGATATATTTGGATTTTTTTTAATAGCTAATCCTTTAGCACTGTTAAAATTTGTATAAAAAACAAATCCTGTTTCATTAAAATCTTTTAACAAAACCATTCTGACCGAGGTGTATCCACGGTCATCTGATGTGCCTAGTGCAACTGCATTTGGGTCATTTAACTCTGTTTTTTTTGCTTCATCAAACCATTCCTTAAATAATTCAAATGGATTATTTTTTTCACCAAAACATATATCTAGACCAAAAGAGTTTTTTTCGTTCATAATTTTAACAAAATAACTTATATAATAAATATATGTCATTTAATACCTTTGGGAAAATATTTAGATTCACGACGTGGGGAGAGTCTCATGGACCAGCAATTGGATGTGTAGTCGATGGTTGCCCACCCAATATCAAAATAAATATTGACGAAATTCAGAAAGATTTAAATAAAAGAAAACCTGGTCAATCAAAATTTACAACTCAAAGAAAAGAAGATGATAGAGTTGAAATTTTATCTGGAATTTTTGAAGGCAAAACAACTGGAACTCCGATTTCAATGATAATTTATAATAAAGATATGAGATCTAAAGACTATGGAAATATAAAAAATAAATTTAGGCCAGGACATGCAGATTTTACTTATTTTAAAAAATATGGAATTAGAGATTATAGAGGAGGAGGAAGACAATCTGCAAGAGAGACAGCCTCTAGGGTTGCAGCAGGAGGTATAGCAAAACAAATATTAAAATTTATTCTAGGAAAAAAATATGATGTTGTTGGAGGAGTAACTCAATTAGGAATCTTAGGAACTAATCCAGAAAATTGGAACGAAAAATTTATCAAAAAAAATCAATTATTTTGTCCAGATAAATCTGTGCTAAAGCTTTGGGAAAAATATTTACTTAGTATAAGAAAAGCGGGATCATCTTGTGGTGCAATTATTGAAATCAGAGCTAAGGGAGTACCTGTAGGATTAGGGGCGCCAATTTATTCAAAATTAGATATGGACCTTGCATCAGCTATGATGAGCATCAATGCTGTAAAGGGAGTAAACATAGGATCTGGAATAAATTCTGCTCAATTGACAGGTGAAGAAAATTCAGATGAAATTAATCAAAGAGGGAAATCTACAAAATTCAATTCGAACAATGCTGGTGGTATTTTGGGCGGTATATCAAGCGGTCAAGATATAATTGTATCATTTGCTGTCAAACCAACTTCATCGATATTATCTACTAGAAAAACAATTGATAAGTTTGGGAAAAATACAACTATATCTGTTAAAGGCCGACATGATCCTTGCGTAGGGATAAGAGCTGTTCCTATAGGAGAGGCTATGATGCATTGTGTAATACTTGATCACTACTTGCTAAATAAAGCTCAATGTGGGAACTAATTAATCTTTTTTACTATTACTTTTGAATTTAAAACTTCTAGTACTTTATTTTCAATAGATAAAGCATCCAGTCCAGCAGATTTATACATATTTTCAGGCTTATCTTGATCTATAAACTTGTCTGGGAGTATCATTGATCTAAATTTAAGATTTGAATCTAAAAGATTTTTATCATTTAAAAAATTACTTACGTGTGCCCCAAAACCACCTATAGATCCTTCTTCAATTGTAATTATCACCTCATGATTTGTTGCTAATTGCCAAATTAAATTTTCATCAAGAGGTTTGGCAAAACGTGCATCTACGATACTTGCATTAACTCCTTTTTTTCGCAAATTTTCTTCAGCAATTAAACATTCATTTAATCTTGCTCCAAAATTCAAAATAGCAATTTTCTTTCCTTCTCTAACAACTTTTGCTTTTCCTATTTGGATTTTCTCACTTGTATCAGGTAACTGAACTCCAGTGCCATTTCCTCTGGGATATCTAAATGCACATGGTTTATCATTAATTTCTACTGATGTGTTTATCATTTTTACCAATTCTGCCTCATCACTAGCTGCCATAACAATAAAATTTGGTAGAGTAGCCAGATATGTTATATCAAAAGATCCAGCATGTGTTGGGCCATCTGCTCCCACCAGACCTGCTCTATCTATTGCAAATCTTACCGGTAAACTTTGAATTGCAACATCATGTACCACTTGGTCATAAGCTCTCTGTAAAAAAGTAGAATATATTGATGCATAAGGCTTATAACCTTCTGTTGCTAGACCAGCAGCAAAAGTTACCGCATGTTGTTCTGCTATTCCCACATCAAACATTCTATTAGGAAATTTATTTCCAAAAATATCCATTCCTGTACCTGAAGGCATCGCGGCAGTTATACCAATTATTTTGCTGTCATTTTCAGCATGCTTAACAAGAGTATTTGCATATACTTTTGTGTAAGATGGCGCTTTTGAATCACTTTTTTGCTGTATGCCTGTTTTTATATTAAACTTAGATACCCCATGATATTTATCCTCTGACTTTTCTGCAAAACTGTAACCTTTCCCTTTTTGTGTTTTAATGTGAATTAATATTGGTCCTTTATGTTTTGATTCTTTTGCATTTTTTAAAACAGGTAGCAAAACATCCAGATCGTGTCCATCTATTGGGCCAATGTAATAAAAACCTAATGAATTAAACAAAGTTCCACCAGTAACAACTGATCTAAGAAAATCCTCTGCTTCGCCAGCTTTTTTACTAAATCTTTTTGAAAATGATGAAAAAATTAATTTTAATGTTTCTCTAAAGTTAAAATAAATTTTTCCTGAAAAAATTTTTGCTAGATAAGACTTCATTGCCCCAACGGGTTTTGCAATGGACATATCATTATCATTTAAAATAACTATCATTTTTGTTTTTGATGCACCGGCATTATTCATAGCCTCATATGCCATTCCAGCACTCATTGCTCCATCTCCTATTACAGCAACTACCTCTTCTGATTTATTTGAAAGTTTATTTGCAGTTGCTATTCCTAATCCAGCAGATATTGAAGTCGAGCTGTGTGCTGCACCAAATGGATCAAACTCACTTTCTGATCTTTTTGTAAAACCTGATAAACCATTGCCTTGTCTAAGAGTTTTAATTTTATCTTTTCTTCCAGTTAATATTTTGTGAGGATAAGATTGATGACCAACATCCCAAATAATTTTATCTTTTGGTGTATCAAAAATATAATGTAAAGCTACTGTTAACTCTACAACTCCAAGACCAGCACCTAAATGACCACCAGTTTCTGATACCGCATTTATCATTTCCTCTCTTAACTCATCATTAAGTATTTTAAGTTCAGAATGATTCAACTGTTTCAAATCTGTTGGAAAATTAATTTTATTTAAGAATTTTGTTTTGCTCATTTACTTATTTCTATTTAAAATATAATTAACAGATGCTTTTAAATTATTAGAATTTTTACCATATTTTTTTAATGTGGCAAAAATTTCTTCTTTAAGAATATTGGCATAATTGATTGAATTTTGTTGTCCTAAAACGCGAATAATAGTTGCCTTACCCCTCGCTAAATCTTTTTGAGTTTTTTTACCAGCAATTTGCATATTTCCATTATAATCAATTAAATCATCAGCAATTTGAAATAAAAGTCCAATTTTTTCTCCTATTTTTTCAAATTTTTTTATTTCTTTAAATTTTCCAGAAACAATAACTGGTGCCAAACAACAAAAAGAAAATAATTTACCAGTTTTTTTAATTTGCATATCTATAATTTTATTTAGTGATATTTTTTTTTTTTCAAAATTTAAATCTGAAAACTGTCCTCCAGCCACACCTTCATGACCAGAACATTTTGATATAGAATTAATTAATAAATTTTTTTTTTTATCATTTATATTTAAAATTTTATCTGACAAAATTTCAAAGGCTAAGGTTAGAAGAGAATTCCCTGCTAAAACCGCTGTAGATTCACCAAATTTTTTATGCGTACTTAATTTTCCCCTTCTAAAATCATCATCATCCATGCAAGGCAAATCATCATGAATGAGTGAATAAGCATGTATGCACTCAACTGCAGCTCCAATATGGATTACAGATCTATAATTTATTTTAAATATACTTCCAATATCATAAATTATTTTTGATCTTATCTTCTTACCGCCTGAAAATAGGCCATAAGACATTGGTTTAATTAAATCAGTTTTATTTTGTTTTTTTAAATATTTTTTAAGAAAATTATTTGTGTCTGTTGCAATTTTATTTAATCTTTTTTGCATTTTTAATTGATATTTCGTTAATTTTAAATTTTGCTGACTCTGAAATTTCTTTAGAGGATTTTTGGAATTTTTTTTCAATTAAATTATTTAATCTAATAAGTTTTTGATATTCATCTAGTGACTCTTCTAAATTTTTTTGATTTTCTAAATTTTGAATAATTTTATTAGCAATTTCTGTTAACTCATTCAAAGTTTTTGAATTAATATCATCTGGCAAATTTTTTTCATTCATATAATAGTTGGTAATATTATATGAATATCAATCTTTCAAATATTAAAAAAGCAGTAAAATATCTCAATAAAAATGAGTGTATTGGAATTCCTACAGAGACAGTTTATGGTTTAGCGGCGAACGCTTACTCGGATAAAGCAACAGATAAGATTTTTAAATTAAAAAAAAGACCAAGAAAAAATCCTCTTATTGTTCATTATTATAATTTAAAAGATCTAAAAAATGATTGTAAAATTGACAATCAATTTTTGAGTCTATATTCAAAGTTTTGTCCTGGACCAATAACCTTTGTTTTAGAGTTAAAAGAAAAAAGTAAGATTTCGAATAATGTTACTAATAATAAAAGTACTATTGCAGTTCGCTTCCCAAAACACAAAGTTACTAGAAAACTATTAAAAAATTTAAATTTTCCTTTAGCTGCACCTAGTGCTAATATTTCTAAGAGTATTAGTGCTGTATGTAAAACCGATGTAATTGAAGAGTTTGGGAATAAAATCAAATTTGTCTTAGATGGTGGGAAGTCAAAAGAGGGTCTAGAATCTACAATAGTTAGTTTAGTAGGTAATCAAAAAATATTGAGGTTAGGCAGTCTAGACAGAAGTAAAATAGAAAAATATTTAATTAAAAAAAAAACTAACAAAAAAAAAAATATAGTAATGCCCGGGCAAGGAAGAATTCACTACTCACCGGGATTGCCTATAAGACTAAACATTAAAAGACCAAAAAAATTTGAAGCTTTCTTATTAATTTCAAAAAGAATTAAATCAAATAAAAATTTTTTTTACCTAAGTAAAAATAAAAATTTAAAGGAAGTAGCAAAAAATTTATATAAAACATTAAGAAAAGTTAAAAAAAAAGGTTTTAAACAAATCTCTATCGAGAGGATTCCTAATCGAGGTATCGGTGAGGCAATTAATGATAGATTGTTACGGGCAGCTGTAAAAAAATGAAAACTTTAGTTGAAGTACAAAATTTAAAAAAAAACTATGGTGATAAGCAAGCCGTAAAATCAATATCATTTAAAATAAATGAAAATGAAATTTTAGGCCTTTTAGGCCCAAATGGTTCTGGAAAAACAACTACTATTGGTATGATGTTAGGTTTACTAAAACCAACAAGTGGAGAAATTTTAATTGATGGCGATAAAATAGAGGAAGATAGAATTAAAATACTTCAAAAAATTAATTTCATATCCCCTTATATTGAACTACCAAAAAAATTAACTGTTAAACAAAATTTAATTGTCTTTGGAAAACTTTATAAAATTAAAAATTTAAATGATAGAATTGACTACCTGACATCAAAACTTCGTTTAAGTGATATACTAAACCGAATAACTGGTGAACTTTCATCTGGACAAAAAAATAGAGCGAGTTTAGCAAAATCATTAATAAATGATCCTAAAGTGCTATTATTAGATGAGCCTACAGCATCTCTAGATCCAGAAATTGGCGATTTTATAAGATCTTTTTTAGAAGATTATAAGAAAGAAAAAAAAATATCTATTTTGCTTGCTTCACATAACATGAATGAAGTCAATAGATTATGCAAATCAATTTTGATGATGAAAGATGGGATAATTGTTGACAGTGGGAGCCCTGCTAACCTTATAGAGAAACATGGTAGAAAAAATTTAGAGGAAGTATTTTTAAAACTTTCAAGGAGACCTAATGAGCATAATTAAAATGTATGGGTTATTTTTAAGGCATTTTTATTTAATCACTAGATCATTTCCAAGAATACTGGATTTAATCTACTGGCCATCAATTCAAATTACATTGTGGGGTTTTATTTCAAATTTTTTTGCATCTCACACCACTTATTACAACAATGCAGTTGGTGTTATATTAACATGTGCAATACTTTATGATTTTTTATTTAGAACAAGTATTGGTTTTAACATGTTGTTCCTTGAAGAAATTTGGAGCAGAAACTTTACAAATCTCTTTATAGCTCCAATGAAAATTAGTGAAATTCTAACCTCACTAATTTTCACTGCTTTGGTGCGAGCATTAATTGGTTTAATACCTGCTGTATTATTAACTTCTCCGCTATTTGGAATTTCAATCTTAGAACTTGGAATTTATCTATTTTTTCTTTTTTTAAGTCTTTATATATTTGGGATTACATTGGGAATTTTAGTATCAGCAGGGCTTCTAAGATTTGGACCTTCGTTTGAAAATATTGCTTGGTCAACTATGTTTTTATTAGCTCCATTTGGTTGTATATATTACCCAATTGAGATTCTTCCAGAGATTTTTCAAAAAATAGCTTATATGTTACCACTTGTTTATATTTTTGAAGAGGCAAGAAACATATTAATAAATAATACAGTTGATATATCAAATTTAATACGGGCTTATATGTTGAATATGGTTTATATTATTATTTCAATTACATTATTTTTTTACTCATTTAATAAAGCAAGAGATAAAGGCACACTAATAAATATTGGTGAATAATGGCGCGCCCGCAAGGAGTCGAACCCTGAACCTCCAGAGCCGAAATCTGGCGCTCTATCCAGTTGAGCTACGAGCGCATTATGTACTATTATATCAATAAATGAAAAATATCATTAATTTAGTTGTAGAGGAAGAATTATACGGAAAAAGAATTGATGTAGTAATAGCTAAAAAAAATGATTCTCTTAGCAGAACCAGGATCAAAAACCTGATAATAAATGGAAATCTTAGTATTAATAATAAAATTGTAAATGACCCCTCAAAAAAAATTTATAAAGATGATAAGGTTTTTTTAACAATTCCACTGCCTAAAAAGGCGTCTCTAAAACCATTCAAATATAAATTAGACATAATTTATAATGATGAAGATTTATTAGTTATAAATAAATCAGCAGGAATTTCGATGCACCCTGGGGCAGGAAATTATGATAATACGATTGTGAATGCTTTAATGAACTTAAATGATAACAATCTATCAAATATTGGGGATGAGCTAAGACCAGGTATAGTCCATAGAATTGATAAGGATACATCAGGACTGGTAGTAGTTGCAAAAAATAATAAATCACACGAAAATTTATCTAATCAGTTTTCCAAACATACAATTACAAGAATATATCAAGCTTTGATCTGGGGAAAACTGAGACCGCAAAATGGAAAAATCGAAACTTTAATAACCAGAAGCACAAAGAATAGACAATTAATGGAAGTTGGTTTTGCAAAAGGAAAACAAGCAATAACGAATTATAAAACTATTGAAATTTTTGAAAACTCTAAAGTACCAACATTAAGTTTAGTAGAATGTAAACTTGAAACAGGCAGAACACATCAAATAAGAGTACATATGAGTTTTAAAGGAAATAATATCTTAGGAGATAAAAAATATAAAAAAAAATTTAAAAAATTAAAAAATATTGATTTTGAATTAGAAGATCTTTTATTAAAACTTGACAGACAATTCTTGCATGCAAAAGTTCTTGGTTTTAATCACCCTTCAAATGGAAGAAGATTAGAATTTTCATCAAATTTACCTCCTGAACTAAAAAATATTCTCAAAAAGCTAAGGAAAACATGAAAATATAAATATTGTAAATTTCCTTTTCTTTATTAAATAAATATCTCGATGAGTACAACGTCTTATAATTTGCCAGCTTTGTCTAATGAGGGTGGTTTAGCCGCCTACTTAGCGCAAATAAAAAAATTTCCTATGCTCGATGCAGAGGAAGAATATATGCTTGCAAAAAATTGGCAAACTACTGGAAATGTAAAATCTGCAGAAAAACTTGTGACAAGTCACCTTAGATTAGTTGCAAAGATTGCAATGGGATATAAGGGTTATGGTTTACCTCTAAATGAGATGATATCAGAAGGGAATGTCGGATTAATGCAAGCCGTAAAAAAATTTGAACCGGAAAAAGGCTTTAGACTTGCAACCTACGCGATGTGGTGGATCAAAGCATCAATTCAAGAGTATATTTTGAGATCATGGAGCTTGGTAAAAATTGGGACAACCACCGCTCAAAAAAAATTATTTTTTAATCTAAAAAAACTTAAAAACCAAATTGCACCAAGAGCTGAGGGTGATTTAAGAGATGAGCACGTAAAAGATATTGCCAACAGATTAGATGTAAGTGAGGAAGAAGTTGTTTCAATGAACAGAAGATTGTCTGGAAAAGAACAATCTTTAAATGCTCCGATTGGTGAAGATGGCGATGAATGGCAAGATTGGGTTGTAGATAATGAAATGGATCATGAATTGAAATTTGCACAAAATGAAGAAATGGAGCAGAGAAAAGATCTTCTACAAGATTCTATTAAAATCTTAAATGACCGAGAAAAAGAAATTCTTTACTCAAGAAGACTTACAGATAACCCGGTAACCTTAGAAGATTTAAGTAAAAAATTTAAAATTAGTAGAGAAAGAATAAGACAAATAGAAAACAAAGCTTTTGAAAAATTACAAAAGCACATGTTAAATAGTGCTAAGTCAAAAAATCTTCTGCCAGCAAATTAATTATTAAAAGGATCGTAAACCAGTATTGTATCGTTTCTTTCTGGACTAGTAGAAATACTTGAAATTTTTGCTTCAATAAATTTTTCTAGGTCTCTTATATAAATTTTTGCATTTTCAGGGAGATCATTGAAATTTTTACATCCCACTGTTGAAGTTTTCCATCCTTGATACGTTTTATAAATCGGCTTAACTTTTAATTGATCCGTTACCGCTGCAGGTAAGTAATCAATTTCTTTTCCATTGATTTCATATGCAACACAAATTTTTATTTGATCTAGTTCATCTAACACATCTAACTTTGTTAATGCAATTCCATCAATTCCTGAAATTTTTATTGTTTGCCTCACTAATACGCCGTCAAACCATCCACATCTTCTTTTTCGACTTGTGACAGTACCAAATTCCTTACCTCTGGTACCTAAAAGCTCACCTATTTTATCAGTAAGTTCAGTTGGAAATGGTCCTTCACCAACTCTTGTAGTATATGCCTTAGTTATCCCTAAAACATAATTTATTGAGTTAGGTCCACATCCAGAACCTGTTGCTGCTGAAGATGCAACAGTATTTGATGAGGTAACATACGGATAGGTGCCATGATCAACGTCTAAAAGTATTCCTTGAGCACCTTCAAATAAAATTTTTTTTCCAGATAACTTGAATTGATCAATTTTTTTCCATACAGGCTGAGAAAACTGAAGTATATGAGGTGCTAATTTTAGCAAATCTTCTAATAATTTTTCCTTATTAAAAAGTGGTTTATTTAAACCTTTCCTTATTGCATTATGATGAGACAAAACGTTGTCTAATCTACTGTTTAAGTTTGTTTCAGAAATTAAATCCATTATTCTAATTGATCTTCTGCCGACTTTATCTTCGTAGGCTGGACCAATGCCTCTTCTGGTTGTTCCGATTTTAGAATTTCCAGCTGCATCTTCTCTTATTTCATCCATTTCTTTATGGAATGGAAGTATTAATGTTGCTGACTCAGAGATAATTAAATTTTTTTCGTTAATAGTTACGCCTTTGGATTTAATTTCCTCTATTTCCTCCAAAAGAGCCCATGGATCAATAACAACTCCATTGCCAATTACAGAAATCTTATCTTTTCTAACAATACCCGAAGGAAGAAGTCTCAGTTTATATGTAATTCCATCAATTACTAATGTGTGTCCAGCGTTATGACCTCCCTGAAATCTTACTACAACATCGGCTTCACTTGATAACCAATCAACTATTTTACCTTTACCTTCATCTCCCCATTGGGAACCTACAACAACAACATTTTTCATAAAAATCTTCTTTTAATCTCTATACTATTTAAATGGTTTATTGGTCCATGACCTTTTCCATAATTAGGTCTAGATGCAATTGCTTCGTTAACATATTTGATAGCCATCTCACAAGATTTCTTTAATGTTTTTCCACATGCAAAGTAAGCTGTAATAGCACTAGATAATGTACAACCTGTGCCATGGGTGTTTTTGGTATTAATCTTTTTATTTTTAAAAATTGATATTTCTTTTTTGTTAACAAAAACATCAATAATGTTTTGTTTCTTTAGATGACCTCCTTTTATTAAAACATTCTTCGCTCCAAGATTTAATAAAATATTTGCTGCAAATATCATATCCTCTTTTGAATTGATTTTAGTTTTAGTGATTATTTCAGCCTCAGGAATATTTGGAGTAATTAATGAAACTTTATTCAACATTTTTTTTTTTAACATTTCTGTTGAATTTTTATCAATTAACCTTGTGCCTCCCTTTGCTACCATTACAGGATCTAATACTATTTTATTAACCTTTATCTTTTCCAATGAACTTAAAACTGAATTAATAACTTTACTTGAATGAAGCATACCAATTTTAATTGCATCTGGTTGAATATCTCTGCAGGTGAATTCAATTTGTTTAGATATTTCTTTATAGTTTACTGGCATAATAGAATTCACTCCTGTAGTATTTTGTGACGTAACAGCAGTAATAGCAGTCATTGCATATCCGCCTAGGGAAGTTATAGTTTTTATATCAGCTTGAATTCCTGCTCCACCAGAAGAATCTGATCCTGCAATAATTAGAATTTTAGATTTCGGTTTCAATTTATCTTAGTGAGTTAGAAACTATTCTTGTGCACTTTTTTAAAAGAATTTCGTCCTTTGATTCACACATTATTCTTATTTTAGGCTCTGTTCCAGATTTTCTTACCAATAATCTCCCTTTTCCAAAAATAATCTTTTCTGCTTTTTTAATTGCTAGTCTACATTTTTTTGAACTGATTACTGATTTATCCTTAACCGAAATATTTTCTAATATTTGAGGTGTTGGCTTAAAAATAGAAAATAATTCACTAGCTTTTTTACCTTTTCTCAAAGAAAAAAGTATTTCAAGTGCTACAAGCAATCCGTCTCCAGTGGTTGCAAAATTTCCTAATATAATATGGCCAGACTGCTCCCCACCTAAATTAAATTTTTTGTTTTGCATTAGCTCTTTTACATATCTATCTCCGACATTTGATCTGAAAAATTTAATTTTTTTTTCTTTAAAAAACTTCTCTAGACCATAATTTGACATTAAAGTGCCAATTACCCCCCCTCTTAGTATTTTTTTTCTTTTCCATCTCTCGGCTAAAACAGCAATAATTTTATCTCCATCTACAATATTTGCCTTTTCATCAGTCAAAATTATTCTATCTGCATCTCCATCTAGAGAAATACCTAAATCAGTTTTAAATTTTTTCGTTAATGATTTAATTTTTTCTGGATATGTTGAGCCACATTTAAAATTAATATTTGTTCCATTAGGTTTGGTTCCAACTTCAAAAACTTTAGCACCTAAAGATCTTAGTAATTTTGGAGCACTTTTGTATGCAGCTCCATTAGCACAATCAATTGCAATTTTAAGACCTTTCAGTGAGAAATTATTTGGAAAATTACTTTTTAAAATATTTATGTAATTTTCATTTGCATCCTCTAATCTTTTTACCCTCCCAAGATTTAGAGGTTTTGTCAATTTAGATGAAATATTTGAGTCTATTAATTTCTCAATTTTTTTTTCAATTTTGTCAGATAATTTCATTCCATCAGGCCCAAATAATTTCATTCCATTGTCAGTAAACTGATTATGTGAGGCAGTAATCATTATACCAAGATTGGCTTTCATTTTTTTTGTAAGCATCGCTAATCCATTTGTTGGTAACGGTCCAAGGGTAAATACATGCATTCCTGCTGAGGCAAGTCCAGAAACCAATGCTGATTCTAAGGTGTAACCAGATAATCTTGTGTCCTTTGCAATAATTGCGATTTGTTTTTTTTTTTTTAAATTTTTAAAATAAGTACCCGCTGCTAAACCGAACTTAAAAAACATTTCGCCATTAATTTTAGAATTATTAACTTTTCCTCTTATTCCGTCGGTTCCAAAATATTTTTTTTTCATTAGAAATTTAATTTTTTAAAAACTTTAATTGATTGGTTAACTTCATTAACATCATGCACTCTTAAAATTTGAACACCTTGTAACATAGAGAATATACAAGATGATACGGTTCCACCTATCCTATCTTTGCTATCATTTTCATTAGATATATCTTTAATAAATCTTTTCCTAGATAAACCAAGTAATATTGGAAAACCTAATGTATGAAAAATAGAAATCTTATTAATTAATGTAATATTATGTTTCAAATTTTTACCAAAGCCTATTCCCGGATCTAATATGATATTGTTATGTTTAATACCAATTGATCTTAAATATTTAATTTTTGCCTCGAAATAATCATAAATATCTAGCAAAACATTTTTATATTTTGGACTATTTTGCATTGTTTTAGGTGAGCCTTTCATATGATGTATTACAAATGGTACTTTACTTTTTTTTAAAAAATTTATTGTTTTTTTGTCATACTCAAAACCTGAAACATCATTTATAATTTTTATTCCATAATTTAAACTTTTTTCCATCACCAGGCTTTTTCTTGTATCCAGAGAGAAGATCGCCTTTTTTTTTTTAATCAACCTTAGTTTATTGGATATTCTTTTCCACTCATCAGATGCTGGGATTTCTTTAGCACCTGGGCGGGTAGACTCACCACCAATATCAATTATATTTGCTCCAGAGTTTATTAAATTATTTATTTGTCTTTCTGCAGATTTAAATTTTATGAATTTCCCGCCATCTGAAAAGCTATCAGGTGTTAAATTTAAAATACCCATCATTATTGGAGTATTATTAAATTTTAAACCTTTAAATTTTTTTTTTTTGGATATATTTTTTAAATCTTTTTTTATTTTATTTTGTAATCTAAATGGTAGTTTTTTTATCTCATCTAAGTTAATTATTTTTTCTGATTTCCTTGTTAAAAGCTCAATAGACCTAAATTTAATGCCAGAGTTTCCATTTAAAGGTAAATGATTTTTTTTTATTTTACCAGATTTTGAAGTATAAAAAAAATTACACGCTCTTGTGTAATATTTTTCCATTAAGTTTAATGGACTATCTTAGGTTTTAAACCAATTGATCCAAGTGCTGAACCTTGATCGTCTTCCTCAACTTTTAAATCTTCTTTATTTTTAGGGTAAACGTTCTTGTCGACTATGTCTAAAATTTCATCACCAGTTAGTGTTTCATAAGTAAGCAACGCTTTTGCAAGTTTATGAAGGTCGTCTATTTTATCAGTAAGAACTTTTTTAGCTCTATCATACCCTTTATCAACAATTTTTCTAATTTCATTATCAACTTTTCGTGCTGTTTCCTCTGACATATTTTGTTGTCTCGCAACAGATCTTCCTAAAAATACTTCCTCCTCATTTTCTCCATACGCAACTGGGCCTAACTCTTTACTAAGTCCAGCTCTCATAACCATAGCTCTTGCTCTTTTTGTTGCTTGCTCAATGTCACTCGCAGCACCTGTAGTAACTTTATCCTCTCCAAATATTATTTCTTCGGCTACTCTTCCTCCCATAGCTATAGCGAGTTGAGCGTGTAATTGCTCTCTAGTTTGAGAAACTTCATCTCTTTCTGGAAGTTGCATAACCATACCTAAAGCTCTTCCTCTAGGGATTATCGTAGCCTTGTGAATTGGATAAGCGGCTTTCTCATTAATTGTAACTATGGCATGACCTGCCTCATGATAAGCAGTAAGTCTTTTCTCCTCCTCAGACATTACCATTGAACGTCTTTCAGCTCCCATCATTACTTTATCTTTTGCTTCTTCAAACTCCTGATAAGTTACAATCCTTTTATTTTTTCTAGCAGCTAGCAATGCAGCCTCATTTACTAGGTTGGCCAAATCAGCTCCCGAAAATCCTGGTGTTCCTCGAGCAATAGTTCTTAAATTTACATCTGGAGCCATCGATATTTTTTTTGCGTGTACTTTTAATATTTTTTCTCTTCCTATGATGTCTGGATTTGAAACTACAACTTGTCTATCAAATCTTCCTGGTCTTAAGAGTGCGGGATCAAGAACATCTGGTCTATTAGTTGCAGCTATAATTATCACACCTTCATTTGTATCAAAACCGTCCATTTCAACTAACAATTGGTTTAAAGTTTGCTCTCTTTCATCGTTTCCACCTCCTAGGCCTGCGCCTCTACTTCTTCCAACTGCATCTATTTCGTCTATAAAGATTATACAAGGCGAATGTTTTTTTCCTTGTTCAAACATGTCTCTAACTCTAGACGCTCCAACACCAACAAACATTTCTACAAAATCTGATCCTGATATTGTAAAGAATGGAACTCCAGCTTCACCTGCTATAGCTCTTGCCAATAAAGTTTTTCCAGTTCCTGGAGGCCCAACTAATAAACAACCTCTTGGAATTTTTCCACCCAATCTACTAAATTTTCTTGGATCTTTTAAAAATTCTACAACCTCTTCTACTTCTTCTTTTGCTTCTTCAACTCCAGCAACATCATTAAATGTAACCTTGCCCTTGACCTCATTCATCATTTTAGCTTTAGATCTTCCAAAACCCATCGCTCCACCTTTGCCACCTTGCATTTGTCTCATAAAAAATATCCAAACGGCTATTAAAAGTAACATGGGGAACCAAGATAATAATATGCCTAGGAGTGATGGCATTTTCTCCTCTAATGGACTCGCAGAAATGCTAACACCTTTGTCACTTAATTTTTGAATAAGGTTTGGATCGTCAGGTGCATAAGTATTAAACTGTTGACCATTTGACAAAACACCTTTTATATTTTTTCCAGAAATCTCAACTTGAACTACTCTTCCATTGTCTACCTCTGTCAAAAATTCAGAGAAAATAATATTATTTTTTTGAGCCATAGTTCCCTGTGGGTTTTTAAACATGTTGTAAAGACCAATTGTAAGGAGAACTATAATTCCCCACATGGCTAAGTTTTTGAAGTTCATGTTGATAAAGTAAGAATTATTAGAGAATAAACAAGTGTCAATTTGTACATATATTCTGCAAAATAACTAAATTTCTCTTGAAATAATCATTGTATTGCTGACTTTTTTAAAAACACACCCTGATAATGTTGTTTTATAAGTATCTTTTGAATTTTTGAAATTTTTTATGAGATTCATTATTTTGCTCCCTCTGGATAGTTTTGCTTTGTATGAAAAAGAATTTAAAACAATATTTAGTGATCTAAATACTACTTCATCAGGTTCTGAAAAAAAATTTTTACTAACAATTACTTTTTCTTTATTTTTAATAACATTTAAATCAATATTTTTTTTTATATAATGCTCAAGAGCTTTATTGCTCTTATGAAGATTTGATAAAGATTTATCAAAATTTTTGTTTTTTTTGTTAAATTTAAAATTATTTAAAATATTTCTAACGTAAACTCTTAAATACTTGTTATCTAGGTTTGATGGATCTTTGATATAGTTACCAAATGTATTTTCAGAGATATATATCAACTCATTTTTAGAAAAATTCAAAAGAGGCCTAAAAATCAAAATTTTTTCATTTATCTTTAATTTAGAGTATTTTTTTTTGAAGGATATAAGTCCATTTAAACCCGACCCTCGAAGCAATCTTATAAAAAAATTTTCGTATAAATCATCTTTGTGATGAGCTGTTAAAATTTTATTTAGTTTATGATTCCTACATTTTTTAATTAATAATTCGTATCTCTTTAATCGAGCTTGCTCTTGAATATTATTAAGATTGTTATTTTTTACCCATTTTAAAATATTTAAATTAACGTCAAATTTTTTTAGAATTTTTTTAATAAATAACGCCTCTTTTTTTGATTCTTTTCTTAATTTATGATCGATGTGAAAATAAACATTACTTGTGCCCCTCTCCATAGACATGCATTTCGTTAAGAAAGCCAATGCCATACTGTCTGGACCACCAGAGATCGCAACACAATAATTTTTATCAGTATCTTTTGAAATTATTCTTTTAAACCTTGAATAAAGTTTTTTTATTTTTGGGTTTTTAAGTTTGGATAAATAAAAATTATGAATTGTTTTGTTTACACTCGAATTTCTTTTCTTCATACTTTGCTTTTTGAAGCACAGATTGAGTTGCTCCTGGATATTGTTTCTTTACACCAGAAATCATAAGACACCCTTGATCTTTTTCTCCAATTTGTACTAATGATACTCCGAGTTTTAATAGATTGATAGGTGCTTTTTCACTTTTAGGATATTTTTGATAACCCTCTAAATATGCAGATGCTGCATCAGTATAAAGTTGTCTAATTCTAAAAGTTTCAGCATACCAGTACTGAGCATTTCCAGATAATTTATGTTCCGGATTAGTATCAACAAATTCTTTAAATGCTCTTTCTGCCATATTGTAATCTCCAACTTTTAGAAAACTTGTTGCAAATTCATATTGATTTTCTGGTGTACCATCTGGTAATATTTTTTCCTCTGATTGAAATGTTTCAGTCACAACAGTTTTGGTCGCATCTATAGATTGAACAGATTGGCTTTCACTTTCATTTGTCATGTCTTTATAAGAAACCGTTCCTAAATCTTGAGGTTGAGTAGAACCTGGTAGAATTTTTTCTTTATCATTAGTTGTGTCTGTAGGAAGCTTTGTTAAAGAACTACTATCAATTCCTACATTACTAGTTTCTAGCTGTTGAAACCTTAATTGATTATCTGCTTGAACTTTTGATAATCTAGAATTTAATTTATCAATTTTAAAATTGATCTCCTCATATTTGTTTGTTAATTGTTGAAACTGTTTTTCTATTTCAGATAATTTTAACAAATGTCTTGTTAGTACATCTTCGCTTTCTTTAACTGAATTATTTGAATTCGAATTTGAGGATTGAGAAAAAGACTCTGAATAAACTGCTCTTTCTAACGTCCTTAAATCTTTTTGGATTAATTGCAAAATTTCTTTTATTTCTGATGTATCTGCAGTCAAACTTGTTGGGGAGAGTAAATAAAAAAAAATAAACAAATAACCAAAGTTTTTTTTGATATTTAACATTGAATAAAATTTTAAGTATAAAAATGGCAAAAAAAAGACCCCAAACTAAAGGGGTCTTTTTTAAAAATCTTTTTATTTTTTAGTTAGCTTTTACAGTAACTGATCTTCTATTTTTAGACCATGAGAGAGGATTTGATCCTGAATCAACTGGTCTTTCTTTTCCATAACTAATCACTGATATTCTATCTGCCGAAACTCCATAAGTCATTAGGTAATCTTTAGCTGCGTTAGCTCTTCTTTCTCCTAATGCTAAATTGTATTCTCTTGTTCCTCTTTCATCGGCATGCCCTTCAAGAACAACATTGACACTAGGATTATCTCTTAACCATGCTGCTTGTTTTCTTAATGTATCTCTTGACATTGTCGTAAGTATAGACTCGTTTGTAGCAAAGAATACTCTATCTGGAACACCTTTAGCTAAATACTCAACTGTATCTGTTCCTGTATAAACATCCCCTTGAATTTGAGAATCTAAAGTAGTTGCTGTTTTTTTAGTTGCGCAAGCAGATACAACCATACTTAATAAAATTATTAGAAAAGTATTTTTTAGGATTTTGCTTAAATTCATTAATGCTCCTTAGTATTTTTTAGAACTTTTTCACAACTAATTAGATCTTTCAAGTCAAAAAATCAACATTATTTGTGTTTTTTTTAAAAAATTTAGACTAATTACTTAATAAAGACGACCAAGATGGGTCTGAAGCATCTGTCTCTGTGCTCACCATTCTTTCATTATATCCTGTTAAATCAATCGACCAAAGCTTTGCAGTAAAACCTTCACCTTTATCATTTGATTTTGTCTCTCTATAAAAAATAAGAACTCTTCCATTTGGAGCCCATGACGGTGCTTCTTGATAGTAATTTTCTGTTAGTAGCCTTTCGCCTTTACCATCTACACGCATAACCCCAATATAAAACTTACCTTTATGAAGTTTAGTAAAAGCAATTAAATCTCCTCGTGGTGACCATACAGGTGTGCCATACAGTCCTTTCCCAAAAGAAATTCTTTTTACATTTGAACCGTCACTTTTCATAACATAAATCTGTTGGTATCCACTTCTGTCTGAATTGAATGTAATAAATTTACCATCTGGTGAGTAAGAAGGGGATGTATCTATTGATGGATGATTGGTAATTCTCTCAACAATTCTATTTTCAATATCCATAGTATAAATATCTGAATTTCCATCTTTCGCAAAACTCATTATTATTTTTTTTCCATCAGGTGAAAATCTTGGAGCAAATGTCATCCCTGGAAAATCGCCTACAACTTCTTGGATTCCTGTCTCAATATCTAATAAATAAACTCTAGGTAAATTTCTAAAATACGAGAGGTATGTTACCATTTGATTGGTAGGATTAAATCTTGGAGTAAGCACTAGCTCATTACCAAGAGTTAAATATTTTGTGTTAAATCCATCTTGATCCATTATAGCAAGTTTTTTTATCCGTTGAGTTTTTGGACCTTCCTCTGAAACATAGATTATTCTTGTATCAAAATATCCTTTTTCACCAGTAAGTCTTTGATAAACTTTATCTGTAATAATATGTCCTACTCTTCTCCAATTACTTGGCACTGTTGTGAACGCAAGCGCGAGCATTTCTCTACCTGCTAGCACATCCCATAATCTAAACTCAACTTTGAGTTTTTCATTGATGGCTGTTACTTTGCCAGTTATCAAAGCTTGAGATTTTATTAACGCCCAATCCTCAAATCTAGGTTTAAGATGAGCAATATCAGGTTTTTGTAGAAACGCATCCTTGCTCAAAGGATTAAACAATCCTGATTGTTTTAAGTTATTTTCAATTACTTTTGAAATTTCTGATCCTATATCTTTAATTTCCAATTCCTTTTCAAAAAAAATATTAGAGTTATTATCTTGAAACAATGGTGAGACAGCAATAGGAAGTGGATTTAAATTCCCACGAGTTATATCCACTTCAACAAGCGAGTAAGACTTTGAAATACTTATAAATAATATAAAAATTGCATTTAAAATTAATTTAAATTGTTTCATTAACCTCCTATCATTTCTCTAGCATCAAAGTTTAGTTGAAGATTTTTCCACCTATCATAACCACTAGTAGGTACTTTTAGAGGTTGACACAATTGAATAGCTCTAAGAGCACTCTCGGCTAGCACTTTGTAGAAACCTTGTCCTGGCATATTCATTCTCGCATGATCTAAAATTTCAGACTTAATAAGTGTTCCGTCTGGTTTTAATTTTAATTTAATTCTAACTAACAAATTTTCATTGTATGGTAAACCTAAGGGAATGCTCCAACAACCAAAAATTTGGGCTTTCAAGGCATCTTCTTCGCTCAATGTTAATGAGGATATATTCATAGTATCATCTTGAGATTGCGAAATTTTATCCGTTATTTTGTTTGTTTCACCAATATCCTCTTTAGATTTATCTATTAAAGCTGCAATATTATTTGGATCAAATAATTCTTTTTTTTCAAATTCAGATGCTTGTTTCACTTTCGTATCATCTATTTTTGGTTTTTTGGGTTTAATTATCTCTTTTAAATTTTCGTCTTCTGTTAGATCTTTAGAAGGTTTTTGTTTTTTTTCTTCCTCAACTGAAAGTTTTTCATTATTTTTATCAGGTAGAGGGATTGCATCTAATTTCTCTTTTTTAACAATCTCTTTTTTTGTATCTGGTGTAGGTGTTTTTTTTGAAGTCAACTCTGTAATATTTTCCTTATTTTTTTCTGGAGTAATCTCTTTTTTTTCATCTTTCTTTATTTTTTTTGGTGGAGCTTGTTCAGAAACCAATTTTTCTTTATCTTTTTTTACTTTCTCTATAATTTTCTTTGCCTTTGGGGCAAAAGGTATATTTGTTTTGTCAGAAATCTGAATGAGCTCGACTGAAACTAGTGGAGGTATATCTAATGGCGGCTTAGCTATAAAGGGTAATGTAAATATACTTAAAACAACTATAGCTGTGTGAAAGATTGATGAAATAAATAAACTTTTATACAAGTTTACCTCTCTTTATATGGTTCAGATATCAAGGCTACTTTGGTAAATCCTGAACCCGAGAGCATACCCATGATTTCTAGTACTCTTCCATAGTTTATGGTTTTATCTCCTCTAACAAAAATTCTTGTATCAGTTCTATTATTTGAAACAGCTAAAATTTTTGCGATTATTTTTTCATACTCAACTTTTGTTTCTTGAATAAAAATCTCTCCTTTAGAATTTATTGTTAACGTTAAGGGCTCAGTTTCTTCTGGCAAAGTATCAGCAGATGACTCTGGCAAATCAACTTGAACACCAACAGTTAATAAAGGAGCAGTAACCATAAAAATTATAAGCAGCACAAGCATAACATCAACAAAAGGAGTTACGTTTATTTCGCTCATTGGTTCTTTTTTTGAACGTTTTAAATTAAATGCCATTTCTAAATTATAGAAATAAATCTCTTTGAAAAGTTTTCTAGTTTTTGAGAATATTTTTTAGAATCATTGCTAAATTTATTGTATGCAATAACAGCTGGAATTGCCGCCAACAAACCTAAGGCTGTAGCGAATAATGCTTCTGCAATACCTGGAGCAACAATTGCTAAACTTGTATTTCTTGAAATGGCAATTGATTGAAATGAATTCATAATGCCCCATACAGTTCCAAACAATCCTATAAATGGAGCAGTTGATCCTACGGTTGCAAGAAAGGTGTAATTTTTATCTACGTTGGTCATTTGCTTTTCAATATTTGCTTCCAAAACACCTTCTAATCTCTCGGATAAATTTGATTTTGATCTTGATTTCATCACCATTTGCATTGAGCTTTTAAATACTTCAGCCATTGGATCATTGGTAGCTGAAGGTAAATTATTGTAAAATGTTTCTGCAGATTTTGACTTCCAAAATTTTTCCTCAAATTCTTCCGCACTTTTATTAATTTTTCTAAAAAGTCTAATTTTATCAAAAATGATAGCCCAAGAGTAAATCGAAAATGCTACTAAAATAATCATTACTGATTTTACTACAATATCTGCTCTTAAAAATAAGCTAACTAAAGAAAAGTCTGTGTTGCTTGAAAGTCCAACTGCTTGTGAGGTTATATCTGCTTCCATGGTTTCTTCTCACACTCAATTGTGTCATTAATTTGGCTCTTATTTCCTATTATTTCGGATTTAATTATTTACCTAAAGTTTCAAAATAATATTTAGCAATTAATATCGCGTCAGCTTTGTTTGCATCTTTTTTTTTTGATAATTCTGAAGATATATATGGGTAAGTTTCAATGACTTTAGTCCTGCTAGCATCTTTCTCGGAATTAAGTAAGTTAAAATGTTTTTTCCATTTAACAGGTCTTACTAAAATTACCGGCAATTTTAATGCTGCACAAACTCCTTTTATTACACCAAATGATTGTCCAAAACTAAACATTCCTGTAACTCCTTGTCCTGGCATTGCACTAACATTCTCAAGAATTACTCTATCATCATGTGAAATATTTTCCTTTGTAAGGATGTTTGCTAATTCAGCTGCATTGATTTGTTTTTTTGACTTTGTGCCTTCTGTCATAGTTGGCATGTCAACAACCATTGAAATATTTCCATCTCTTAATATAGAAATTGCTCCACTAATTCCAGGGTCTATTCCAACCAAATTCATTAATTAATTCTCAAATTTTGCATTTGTAAAAATATTTTGTACATCTTCATCATCATCTAAAGTTTCTAAAAATTTAATCATATTATCTTTATTTTCTCCTGATAAATTTACTGTATTTAATGGTACCCATTCAATTTCTGTAGACAAAAAATTTTCAATTTTTTTTTCTAATTTATTTTTTACTTCATATATCTCAGTATTTGCAGTGTGTACTTCATGAAAATTCTCGTGGGAAAAACATTCATTTGCACCACTTTCAATTGCTAGCTCAAGCATACCTTCATCATCAATTTCGTCTTTATCTATTTTTATAACTCCTAACTGTTGAAAGTTATGTGATGCTGACCCTTGAGTTCCAAGTCCACCGCCACTTTTTTGAAAAATAGTTCTAATACTTGAAGCTGTTCTATTTTTATTATCTGTTAAAGTTTCAACTATAACAGCTGTTTTATTTGGACCAAAACCTTCATATCGAAGATTTTCAAAGTTCGAGTCTGCACTTATACTAGATTTATCTATTGCTCTCTCTATATTGTCCTTAGGCATATTTGCTGATCTTGCAGCTTGAATTGCTGATCGTAATCTAGCATTCATATCTGGATTTTTATCACCAAGTTTTGCTGCAACTGTTATTTCTCGTGAAAGTTTAGAGAAAATTTTGGATCTTTGTTTATCCGCTTTTCCTTTTTTATGTTTGATTCCTGCCCAATGAGAATGTCCAGCCATAAATTAAATATTTTCAGTTAATTTACCACCATATATAAAACTTGTTACACTTTTGGCCAAGCCATTATTCTCATCTGCATTCACTATCATGCCACAAAGTGTTGCTTCTCCTTTAGCTGGGAAATGTTTTTTCGAGTCTCTTTTGAAAAATCTATTTATTGAATTTTGTTTATTCATTCCAATTACAGAGTCATAATCACCACACATTCCAGCGTCTGTTAAATAAGCTGTTCCATTATCTAATATTCTTGCATCATTTGTTGGTACATGTGTATGTGTGCCGACCACAATGGTTGCATGACCATCTAAGTAATGACCCATAGCCATTTTTTCACTAGTGATTTCACCATGAAAATCTACAACTAAAAAATCATAATTTTTTTTTAATTTATGATTATCAATAAAATTTTTTGTAACTTCAAATACATCTTTGCATTTTTTCATAAAAACATTTCCCATCAAATTTAAAACACCAACTCTCAAACCTTTTTTTGACATATAAACTTCAAATCCACTTCCAGGAACATCGTTAAGTAAATTTTCTGGTCTTAATAATCTTTTCTCTTTTTTTATAAATTCAAAAGTTTCTTTCTGATCCCAAACATGATTGCCAGTTGTAATAACATCTACTCCTGAACTAATTAATTCTTTTACATTATTTTCAGTTATTCCAACTCCGTCTATGGCTGCATTTTCTCCATTAGCTATTACAAAATCAATTTTATTTTTTTCTGTAATTGTTTTTAAATTTTTTTTTACTGCAATACATCCTGCATCACCAACTATATCTCCTAGAAACAAAATTTTCATGAATAGATTTTATTTTCTGTTATGACGAAATCTAATTTTTTGTCAAAATTGTTTACAGGTAATTTTTCAATTTCTTGAAAAGAAAACGATAATCCAACTGTCTTGAATTTTTTTAATTTACTAACTTTTTCTATATATCTATCGTAATATCCTCCCCCATACCCTAATCGAAACTTATTTTTGTCGAAACCAACTAAAGGCACTAAAATCAGATCGGGATATACGATTTTTTTAGATACAGGTTCAGGAATTCCCAAATTATTTACTTTTAAATGAGTATCTAATGACCAATTAAAAAAATTCATTTGATTGGAATCACCGACAACAGGTAAGGAAATTAAGAAATTTTTTTCAAGTAACTTTTGTAAAGCAGGCAAACAGTCTAATTCGTAATTTATTGGGTAGTAACCACCAATGGTTTTAATTTTAAATTTTATATTTTTAATTATATCGAAAATTTTAATTTCGATATTTTCAAACTTCTTAAAATTTTTTTTTCTTATAAAAATTAATTTTTTTCTTAGTAATTTTTTTGACAATTTTACTGAATATTTGTATCTGGATTATTTTTTTGTATAAAATTTTCTATTTCTTTAGTTGCTGTATCTATCAAATCTTCATAATTATTTTTTTGATTTTGAATTTCAAACTCAAGCTTAGTTTGATTATCAGATAGTTTTAAAATTTCTTTCTCTTTTTCATCTTTATAATTATAAACTAAAGATTTTAATTCCTTAAATTTGCTAATTAAATTTTGAATTTCTATCTTTTGTTTTTCCAATTTTTTTTTAGTCTCAAAGTATTCATCCATTGTTGTAATTGAAGTAATTAATAAAAGCTTATTTTCACCTATGTTGCCAAGCGAATTTTTAAGACTACTAAACTTTTGGCTTAGATGTGATGACAGCTCCTCTAAATGTTCCTCTTGCCCATCCTCACAGGATAGCAAGTATTCTTTGCCATTAAACTTGATATTTACATTTGCCATTTTTCAATTTCATCCAATAAACTATCGGTTTCTTGATTTAATTCATCTATTTTCTCTGAAAATTTTTGCTCTCTTCTTTTTTCGTCTTCATCCTTAGACTTAAATTCTTCAAACTCCTGCTTTAATTTGAGATTTTCTTTTTCTAAAAAATTATAATTTTCTAATAGTTGTTTATATTCAATTTCTAATTGATTTTTTTGCTCTTTAAGATTTTCTAATTCTGGAGATTTATCTTTTTTAACTAAATCTAAATTTTTAAGTTTTTCGAGTGTTTGATTTAATTTTTTTTCTTTTTCGGTTATAGAATTCATTATATATAAACATACTATTAAATTGAGTCACCTAAGTCTATACAGGATAATTTTTTGAGAATACAAAATAAAGATTTATCGAACGCAATTCGTTTTCTTTCAATGGATGCAGTTGAAAAAGCTAATTCAGGCCATCCCGGGATGCCCATGGGAATGGCAGATGTTGCAACAGTTCTTTTTAAAAACTTTCTAAAATTCAATCCATCCAATCCAAGTTGGATCAATAGAGATAGGTTTGTTTTATCTGCTGGCCATGGATCAATGTTATTATATTCTTTGTTGTATTTAACTGGTTATAAAAGCATCAGTATTTCTGATATTAAAAACTTTAGGCAACTAAATTCTATTTGTGCTGGACATCCTGAGTATGAAAAAAACTCTGGAATAGAAACAACAACTGGACCCCTGGGACAAGGAATTGCAAATGCAGTTGGTTTTGCAATTGCTGAAGAAGTTTTAAAAAAGAAATTGGGAAGTAAAATAATTAATCATAAAACTTACGTTCTAGCAGGTGATGGATGCTTAATGGAAGGCATAAGTCACGAGGCAATGAGTTTATCAGGTCATCTGAAACTTAAAAATTTAATTATGTTATTTGATAACAACTCTATTTCAATTGATGGACCAACTAGTCTTGCTGTATCAGATAACTATAAAAAAAGATTTGAAAGCTATGGCTGGAATTATATTGATATTGATGGTCACAATGAAAGACAAATATTTAGCGCGATTAATAAAGCGCAAAAAGCGATTAAGCCAACAGTTATTTCTTGTAAAACAAAAATTGGATTTGGTTCGCCTAATAAAAGTGGTAAAGCATCTTCTCACGGGAGTCCTCTTGGGCCTAAAGAAATCGAGTTAGTAAGAAAAAAGTTAAACTGGCCTTTCAAACCGTTTGAAATACCAAAAAATATTTTAAAAGAATGGAGAAAAATAGGACTTAAAGGTTCTAAGACAGAAGCAAAATGGAATAAAGATTTTTCAAGAAATAAAAATAAATTAAAAGAATTGTTTAATAATAATTTTTCTAATTCAATTATAAAACAAAAGAAAGACGTTATTGCAAATTTAAAACCATTGGCAACAAGAAAGTCTTCTGAGGCTGTTTTAAACTCATTATTTAAATTAAAAAATAATTTAATAGGAGGGTCTGCAGATCTAGCGGGTTCAAACAATACAAAATCTAAATTTAACAAAGTTATAAATGCTAAAAATTTCGATGGTGACTATATTCATTACGGAGTACGAGAACATGCAATGTGTGGGATTATGAATGGTTTAGCATTGCACAGTAATTTAATTCCGTATGGAGGAACTTTTTTAATATTTTCAGATTATTGTAAGCCTTCAATTAGACTTTCTGCGTTAATGAAACAAAGAGTAATTTATGTAATGACACATGACTCTGTTGGATTAGGAGAGGATGGTCCAACCCATCAACCTATTGAACAATTGTCAGGCCTAAGATCTATACCAAATTTAAATATACTTAGACCTGCTGACCAAACAGAAACCATTGAATGCTGGGATCTCGCACTAAAAAACTCAAAAACTCCAAGCGTTCTTGCATTAACTAGACAAAACCTAGATCCAATAAGAAAAAGTTTTACGTCTACGAATAAATGCTCTTATGGCGCTTATGAGGTAATGAGAACAAATAAAAAAATAAAAATTACTATATTAGCTACTGGCTCTGAGGTAAATCTAGCTTTAAATATAAGTCATAAATTAGCCAAAGAAAAAATATACTCAAAAGTTGTATCTATGCCTTGCCAGGAAATCTTTGATAAACAAAGTCAAAAATACAAAAGTAAAATTTTAAATGAAACGAGCAAAATATTTTCTATAGAAGCGGGATCAGATCAATCATGGTCAAAATATATCAACAATAAAGGATTATCATTTTCAATTAATGATTTTGGAAAAAGTGCTCCTTATAAAAAGGTATATGATCATTTTGGATTAACGGTTGAAAAAATTTGTAAAAAAATAAAATTGAACATCAAAAAAAATGCCAATTAAAATTGGAATTAATGGTATGGGCCGTATCGGAAGAATGGTTGTCCGATCAATTTATGAAAATTATAAAGGGACAGTTCAAATTAAACATATTAATAATAGATCAGGCTCAGAAATTTGTGCAGACTTGTTAAAATACGATTCTGTTCATGGTAAATTTAATGCTGAGATAAAAAGTAATTCAAATTATTTAAAAATAAATAAAGACAAAATTTCATTTTCACAATTCTCAAATATTCAAGACATAAATTGGAAAAAATACGATGTTGATTATGTATTTGAGTGCACAGGCAAATTCAATTCTAAAGAAAAACTAATACCACATTTAAAAAATGGAGCAAAAAAAGTCATAGTATCAGCTCCATGTAAAAATGCGGACAAAACAGTTGTTTTTGGCGTTAATCACAGAAAAATTCGAAAGACTGATAATATTATTTCAGCCGCATCTTGTACAACTAATTGCCTTGCGCCTATTGCAGACGTAATAAATAAAAATTTTACAATCCAAAATGGTTTTATGACAACCATTCATGCTTTTACAACAGATCAAAGAATATTAGATAATTCGCATAAGGATCCGAGACGAGCAAGATCTGCAAGCCAATCAATCGTTCCAACATCAACTGGTGCTTCTAAGGCAATTGGCGAAATTATACCTTCATTAAAAGGAAAGCTTGAGGGTATTGCTATGAGAGTGCCAACTCCCAATGTATCTTTAGTTGAGTTTGTTTTTAATGTTAAAAAAAATATTTCTAAAGAAAAATTAAATAATTCATTTTCAAAAGCATCAAACTCTTATCTAAAAAATATCTTAGAGGTCACAAAAGAAAAATTAGTATCAATAGATTTCAACCATAATAGCTCATCAGCAATACTAGATATTTCTTTAACTAATGTTGTTGGCACAAAAATGGGAAAAATTTCTGCATGGTATGATAACGAATGGGGTTTTTCAAATAGAATGTGTGATATTGCAAGATATTTAAGCAAAATCAATTAATGAAATCCATAACAGATTTAGAAAATTTAAATAATCAAATAGTACTGCTAAGATTAGATTTAAATGTTCCAATTTTAGATGGAAAAATAACAGATACAAATAGAATAGATAAAATTATTCCGACAATTAATTTTCTCTTATCAAAAAAGGCAAAAATAATAATAATTTCTCATGTTGGAAGACCTAAAGGAAAATTTAAAAGCGAGCTATCTCTTCAACCAATAAGAGACAATTTAAGTTTGCAGGTTAATGAAAATGTCAAACTAGAGAAGGCAAATATTTTTAATTTAAAAAAAGATGAATTATTTAAAAGTGCTGGTGAAAAATTAATAATTTTAGAAAATATTAGATTTTACCCAGAGGAAGAGAATAATAATGAAAAATTTTCTGAACATTTAGCAAAACTTGGGGACATTTATGTAAATGATGCATTTTCATGTTCACACAGAGAGCATGCTTCAGTTACAAGTATTACAAAATTTATACCATCCTATAGTGGACTTCAGATCAATTCAGAAGTTGAGGCTCTTAAAAAAATTACAACAAAAATTAAAAAGCCAATTACTTGTATAATTGGCGGATCAAAGATATCTACAAAAATAGACATTATAAAAAACCTAATACCTAAATTTGATAATATTGTAATCGTTGGAGCTATGGCTAATAACATTTTAAAATACAAAGGTTACAATATAGGAGCCTCATTATTTGAAAAAAATTCTGAAAAAATAATTGAAGAAATTTTTTCTGAAGTAGAAAATAATAGTTGTAAAATATATTTCCCTGAGGATGTTAAAGTTGGAAAAAGCCTTGACGACGATTCTTTTCAAAAATCATTAAATCAAATAGAAAATGATGATATGATACTTGATGTAGGTTCAAAAACAATACAAAATATAAAAAGTATAATCGATAATTCCTCAACTATATTATGGAATGGGCCATTGGGATATTTTGAAAACCCTAATTTTTCAATAGGTAGTTTAGAAATAGCAAAATATATAGGAAATAAAGAAGGAAAAATTTATTCAGTTATTGGTGGTGGTGATACAGTCTCTGTTATTAACTCCATAAAAATTAAAAATAAATTTAATTTTGTCTCAACTGCTGGTGGAGCATTTTTAGAATATCTTGAAGGAAAAATTCTTCCTGGTATAAGAGCGCTTAATTAAATGTCTGAATTATACAAAATAGCAGAGAAAATTCTTCAAAACGGAAAAGGAATTCTTGCGGCTGATGAAAGCACCGGGACTATGAAAAAAAGATTAGACTCAGTAAATGTAGAGTCTAATGAAAAAAATAGATTAATCTTCAGAGAAACACTTTTTTCCTCAAACTCAATGAAAGAATGTATTGGTGGTGTGATATTATATGATGAAACAATTAGACAAAAGACTTCACAAAATAAATCTATATCAGAATTAATTTCTGAAAGTGGAGCGGTACCAGGAATAAAAGTAGATACAGGTGCAAAAATGTTAGCAGGATCTAAAGAAGAAAAAATTACTGAGGGATTAGATGGTTTAAGAGAAAGATTAAAAGATTATTATCAACTTGGTGCAAGATTTACAAAATGGAGAGGTGTTTATGTTATCTCTGAAACATACCCAAGCAAGTTATCAATTTCAGCTAATGCTCATGCTTTAGCTAGATACGCTGCACTAGCACAAGAAGCTGGCATGGTGCCAATTGTAGAACCAGAAGTTTTAATGGATGGTAAACACTCAGCAAAAGATTGTTATAATAAAACATCTGAGGTTATCAAAAGATGCTATGACGAATTAGATATAAATAAAGTTGATCTGAAAGGCACAATTTTAAAACCTAATATGATTCTTCCTGGAACGAATTCGAATGAGAAAATTTCTAATATCGAAGTAGCTGAAATGACATTAGAATGTTTAAAAAATAATGTACCATCTGAAGTTCCAGGTATTGCATTTTTATCTGGTGGACAGACAGAAGTTGAGGCAACAAATAATCTTAATCAAATAAATGTTAAAAATGACTCAAGTTTTATTATGACCTACTCATATGGAAGAGCTCTTCAACAAAGTGCTTTAAAGTTTTGGTCTAAAGACATAAACAATATCAAAGGAACTCAAGAAGTGTTTGATCATAGAGCTAAAATGTGTACTTTAGCAGCACAAGGGAAATGGTCAGAAGGTCTTGAAAATTCAAAATAAGAGATTTGTTTATTTAATCTCTCCCACAAAAATACCCGATAATACATTTTTTAAATCTCTAGAACTCGTTTTTAAATCAAAAAAGGTAAGTTTTTTTCAATTAAGATTAAAAAATGAAAAGCTTTCTAAAAAAATTTTTTTTTCAAAAAAAATAATCAAGATCTGTAGAAAATATGGTGTTAAATTTTTAGTTAATGATGATCCAATTCTTGCTTTAAAAGTCAATGCAGATGGTTGTCATTTGGGGCAAAAAGATATGAGCATCATTAAAGCAAAAAAAATTTTAAAGAATAAAATAATTGGAATTACTTGCCATAATTCAATTAGATTAGCAAAAAAAGCTTTAATGAATGGAGCGAATTATATTGCTGTTGGCGCTTTTTATAAAACTAAAACAAAAAAAGTAAAGTTTAGAGCAAAACCAAGTATTTTAAGAAAAATAAAAAAACTGAGTGAAAACCCTATTGTTGCAATTGGTGGTATAAACGAAAAAAACTATAAAAAACTTTTGTTGAACAAAGCAAACTTTTTGGCTATTTCAGGCTACATTTGGAATAATAATAAATACAAACCTTACGAAGCAATAGAAAAATTAAAATGAAAATAAATGCAACTGAAATAAGAGTTGGAATGATATTAGAACATAAAGACGATTTGTGGGAAGTATTAAAAACACAGCATGTAAAACCTGGCAAAGGTGGGGCTTTTGCACAAGTAGAAATGAAAAGTTTAAATAAAAATACAAAACTAAATGAAAGATTTAGATCTAGTGAAACCGTAGAAAAAGCATCTTTGGAAGAGATAAAATTTAATTATCTTTATGATGATGAAACAGATTATTTTTTTATGAATCCTGAAAGTTTTGAGCAGATTAATATTAAAAAAGAGATTGTGGGAGATAAAGGAAAAATGTTAACTGAAAATTTAGATGTCACAATCAATTTCCATGATGAGACACCTTTAAGCGTTAATTTACCCAATCAAATAAAAAGTAAAATTGAAACAACTGATGCAGCATTAAAAGGTCAAACTGTTTCATCTTCTTATAAGCCAGCAACTCTTGATAACGGTTTGAGTATTCAAGTTCCTCCATTTATAGAAAGTGGAGATGAAATAATTGTTGATACAAGAACAGTTGAATATGTAAAAAAAGTGTAATTGATGAATTCAATTTCCCCAAATTTAAATATTATGATTAAAGCTTGTGAAAAAGCTTCTAAAGTAATTATAAGAGATTTTGGTGAAATAGAAAATTTACAAGTATCTAAAAAAGGTCCAAGAGACTTTGTAACTAAGACAGATAAAAAAGTAGAAAAAATACTTATTGAAGAACTTTCAAAAGCAAAAAAAAATTATTCTTTTATTACTGAGGAAAGTGGAATAATCAAAAATACAAATGAAGAAGCTTGTTGGATAATTGATCCGATAGATGGAACAATTAATTTCATGCATGGAATACCTCACTTTGCTATATCAATAGCTTTGAGGATTAATGATGAATTGAAATCTGGTTTAATTTTTGATCCAATTAAAAATGAGATTTTTTATGCTGAAAAAAACAGTGGAGCATATTTTAACAATCATAGAGTAAGAGTTTCTAGTAAAATTGATTTGGAAGAATGTTTATTTTCCTCTAATAGCTATGGAGTAAAATTTGCAACTCCAAATTTAAATATGAGAAATACTGGATGTGCAGCTCTTGATTTGGCATATGTAGGATCTGGAAGATTAGATGGTTTTTTTCATAACAAAATTAATATATGGGATATTGCAGCTGGTATTTTAATCATTGATGAAGCAGGTGGTAAAGTAAGTGACATTAGTGCGTTTAAAGATGAAGCTATAGATCTAAGGGCCTCAAACAGTAATATTTACAAAAAAATGCTTGAAAAAATAAAAAACTTTTAATTGTTTTAAAGATTACTTTTGCTATAAACCGATCACTATGAAAAAAAATTTACACCCTAACTACCATACAATTAAAGTTGAAATGACAGACGGATCTCAATTTGAAACTAAATCTACATGGGGATCTGAAGGAGAGGTTCTAAAATTAGAAATTGACCCTAAATCGCATGCTGCTTGGACAGGTGGAAAACAAAAAATATTAGATAAAGGTAGAATAAGTAAGTTCAATAAAAAATTCCAAAATTTTAGATCAGAGAAAAATAGTTAATGTCTAACGCACCTTTAATGCCGATGGCAACCGCTGTTTGGCTAGTTGAAAATACTACACTTACATTTAAACAAATTGCAGATTTTTGCAAACTTCATGAGGTAGAAGTTCAAGGAATAGCTGATGGTGAAGTTGCAAAAGGTATAGTCGGGTACAACCCAATTATGTCTGGTCAACTTACTAGAGAAGAAATTAACTTATCATCTGAGGATAACAATAGACCGTTAAATTTAAAAACAAATGATGTTGAAATTGAGAATACAGAAAAGAAAATTAAAAAATATGTTCCATTATCAAAACGTCAAGATAAGCCAGATTCTGCTCTTTGGTTGATTAAACAACATAGCATTTTAAAAGACTCACAAATTGCAAAGCTTGTTGGAGTTACTAAGAACTCGGTCACAGCAATAAGAAATAAAAGTTATTGGAACTTTAATAATCTAAATGCAAAAGATCCTGTGGCTATGGGATTATTTTCTCAGAAAGAACTTGTAGATGCAATTGATAAGGCAGAAAGACGAATTAAGAGAGAGAGAAAAGAGAAAGAAAGAGCACAAAACTTAAAATAAATGAATAATAGACAAATAATTTATAAAGTGATAACTAATGCCACTTTTTGGAGGTTGTTATTAAAATAGAAGTTAAAGATAATAATGTTGAGCAAGCACTGAGAGTTTTAAAAAGAAAACTTCAACGTGATGGTTTTTTTAAGATTATAAAGTTAAAGAATACATATGAAAAACCATCAGAAAAGAAAAAAAGGATTCTTCAAGAAAACATTAAAAGAGTAAAAAAACTTAACAAACTCAAGAATAGGATTTAATTATCGCGGGGTGGAGCAGCCTGGTAGCTCGCAAGGCTCATAACCTTGAGGTCGACGGTTCAAATCCGTCCCCCGCAACCAATTTCAAATTTTAAATTTAGATTTCTTTGAGTCTATCAAAAAACCTTTAACAGTATCTGTTGTAAGTTTTTGAAAACTTTTTCCAAATTTTTCAATTTTTTCTATTATAGAGGGTGGTACTGTAATAATTTGACAACCTAATTGCTTTGCTTGGATATAATTGTACGGCTCTCTTGTACTTGCCCAAAGTATTTCAACATTTTTAAAATTTTTTGAAAATTGTATACTTTTTTTAAATTCAGGTACTGGATCTTTGCCTGCATCGGCCATTCTACCACCAAATATTGATATTATTACTTTTGTTCTTTTATCTATTTTGCTTAATATTTGTCTGGTTTGTTTTGCTGTGTAAACTGCTGTTATATTTAGCTTTACTTTATTTTTGTTTAAAGTCTCTATAGCGGCCCCCATAAATTTTCCTTCAGAATTAGTTACAGGAACTTTAACGTAAACATTTCTTCCCCATTTATTTATTTTATTGCCCTGTAATATCATTTCTTTTGAATTATCGGCAAATACTTCACAAGAAACAGGTTTGTTGGTAACAGCAAGAATATTTTTGGAATATTTAGTATAGTCTTTAGCTCCAGCTTTCCTCATTAAGCTAGGATTAGTTGTAAAACCTTTAATTATTTTTTTTTTATTATATTTTTTAATTTGATTTATATTTGCAATATCACAAAAAATTTTTATCAATTTACAAACTCTTAACTATTTCTTCTGTCATTTTTTTTGCGTCTGCAAACAGCATCAAAGTATTATCTCTATAAAATAGATCATTATCAATTCCAGCATAACCTGGTGACAAACTTCTTTTTACAAATAAAACTGATTTACTTTTTTCAACATCTAAAACAGGCATGCCGTATATTGGGCTTTGCGGGTCAGACTTAGCAACAGGATTTGTAACATCGTTTGCTCCAATTACATAAGCAACATCACAGTTTGCAAAATCGTTGTTTATTTCCTCTAATTCAAATACTTCATCATAAGGAACATTTGCTTCAGCCAATAACACATTCATATGTCCAGGCATTCTTCCAGCTACAGGATGAATTGCATAAGAAACTTTTACACCATTTTTTTTTAATGCATCTACCATTTCTCTTAATGCGTGTTGTGCTTGAGCAACAGCCATACCATAACCAGGCACAATTATTACAGAAGATGCATTTTTCATTAAAAAAGCTGCATCATCTGCATTCCCACTTTTTGTTGGTTTTTGTTCCTTACTTTGTTCTGATGATGCTTGATCTGTTGCTCCCCACCCTCCAAGAATTACGTTAAAGAATGATCTATTCATACCTTTGCACATTATGTATGAAAGAATAGCTCCAGATGATCCAACTAAAGCTCCAGTAATAATTAAAGCTGTATTTTCTAATGTAAATCCGATACCAGCTGCAGCCCAACCAGAATATGAATTTAGCATAGAAATTACTACTGGCATATCCGCTCCTCCGATTGGAATAATTAGCAAAACCCCAACTAAAAAAGAAATAGCTACAATTGTCCAAAAAATATTTGATGATTGAGTTTTACATAAATAATAAATTAAAAAAATAATTGCCAATCCTATAAATAGATTAATAAAATGTTGTCCTTTAAAAGTAATTGGCGCGCCTGACATTATGCCTCTTAATTTTAAGAAGGCTATAATTGAACCAGAAAATGTAATTGCTCCAATTGCAGCTCCTAAAGACATTTCAATTAAACTTGCAAGTTTTATACTTCCTGTACTTCCAAGATTAAAAGCTTCTGGATTTAAAAATGCAGAAATTGCAACAAAAACCGCAGCTAAACCAACTAAACTATGAAATCCTGCAACAAGTTCTGGCATCGCAGTCATTGGGATTTTAAATGCTATAAATGCACCAATAGATCCACCAATTACTAAAAATATCAAAACATAAATAAAACCAGAGCCAAAATTTCCAACTGACAAGAAAGTAACAATTATTGCTATCGCCATACCTGCAATACCAAAATAATTTCCTTGCCTTGATGTCTCTGGAGAAGATAGGCCCCTAAGAGCTAAAATAAATAAAATTCCAGAAATTAAGTAAAAGGTTGCGGAAAGATTTGCTGACATAAATTAATTTTATTTCTTTTTTTTCTTATACATTTGAAGCATTCTTTGAGTAACCAAAAAACCACCAAAGATATTCACAGCTGCTAAAATAATTGCAAGAAAACCAAATATACTTGAAGTTTCAAAAATTTTATCTGAGTTGCTTTCTAAAGCTGCAATTATTGCACCTACAATTATTACAGAAGAAATTGCGTTTGTAACTGACATTAATGGAGTATGTAGAGATGGTGTTACACTCCAAACCACGTAATAGCCAACAAAAATTGATAATATAAATATACTAAATCTGAATATAAAGGGATCTATTTCCATAATTATTTAATTTGAGTTTTTTCTATAATTTCATCTTCAAGATTAATAGAAAATTTTTTATTATCTTTATCATATAAATTGCTTACAAAATTGAACATATTTTTTGCATATAAATTTGAGGCCGAATTTGGAAGTTTATTTAAAATATTGCTATCTCCCATTATTTTAACTCCATTATGATCTATAATTTCATTTACTTTTGTAAGCTCAGTATTTCCTCCCTGAGAAGCTGCAAGATCATAAATTACAGACCCGCTTTGCATCGCTTCAATCATATCTTTTTTAACAATTAATGGAGCTTTTTTTCCTGGTATCAAAGCAGTACAAATAACTATATCAATTTTTTTTAATGTTTCTTTTATTAAATTTTCTTGTTTTTGTTTAAATTCTTCAGATGCTTCTTTTGCATACCCACCTTCGGTCTCTAAATTTTCTGCACCCTCAACAACTAGGAATTTGCCACCTAAACTCTCAACTTGTTCCTTTGATGCTAGCCTTACATCTGTTGCATAAACTATACTTCCCATCCTTTTTGCTGTCGCTATAGCTTGTAAACCTGCAACACCTGCTCCTACTACTAATACTTTAGCCGCCGGGATTGTGCCTGCGGCAGTCATCATCATAGGTATAGCTTTTTGATAATAAGCGAAGGAATCTACTACTGCTTTATATCCCGCTAAATTTGCTTGAGATGAAAGTATGTCCATTGATTGTGCTCTTGTAATTCTTGGTAAAAGTTCAAGTGAAAAACAATTTATTTTTTTTTCTAAAAGTTTATTAATTTTTTCTTTATTTGAGTAAGGGTTTAAAACACCGATTAAAATTTGCTTATTTTTCAATTTTTCAAAATTTTCTTCAGCAATTAAATTCATTTGTAAAACTACATCAGCCTCCGATAATACTTTATGTTCATTATCCAATATTTCTGCTCCCTCATTAATAAATTCCTTATCAAAAATACCTAGATGTTCACCATACCCTTTGGGTAGAATTATATTAAGATTTAATGATTTATATTTTTTAACTATTTCTGGTGTAATAGCTATACGCTTTTCTATTTCTAGGTTTTCTTTTATTGATCCTAATTTCATTTATAAAAGAAAGATTGCCATCAATACTAAAACACAAATTACAGCAATAGTTCCCCAAAGTACAAATTTGGTAAAATTATTCCAAGTATTTTTATGGTTCTCATTATCCATCAAACTATTTCTGTCTTGCTTTAAATTTAGGGTTTTTTTTATTGATAATATAAACACGACCGCGTCTTCTTACCAATTTAGAATTTAGGTCTCTTTTTTTCAATGACTTTAAAGAACTGGCAATTTTCATTATTTTAAAATTTTCTGGTCTTTAATAAACGAAGCAACATAATCTTTCAAACTTTTTTTTCCATATCTTCTTATTATTTTGTTTCTTAATGACATTTTTGTCATAGCAGAAGCAAACCTTTCTCCCTCTCTAGGTGGTAAAATCTTTATTTTACTGCCAAACATTTTTGCAACTTTTAGAATCGAAAAGCTTTGTTTATGTGAAATACTATAATGTTTTGATTTATTTTTTTTCCATGCCTCATAACAAACATCAATAGTATCTTTAATATATGTAAATCTTCTAGTTTGAGTACCTGGACTTACAACGGATAAAGGTAATTTATTTCTATATTGATTTTGAAAAATTCCAATAACTGTAGCCATTTCTCCAGTTTCAATTTGACCAGGGCCATAGACATTATAAAAATAAATTACCTCAAATTTAAAATTAAACCATTTTTTTAAATTTTCAAGCAATTCTAAATTTTTTGATTTTGTAAATGCATATGGTGAAAGATTTTTATCATTTCCATTATTTCCTAAACTTGCTGATGTAGCCGAGTAAATCAGTTTAATTTTATTTTCTAAACAAAAGTTAAAAACTGACTCTGATCCTATTGTATTAGACGTATAACATTCATCAAATTTTTTAAAACTCTGAAAAATTCTAGCAAATTCGCCAAAGTGGAAAATTGATTTTATTTTGTTTTTATTTTTTTTGAATATTTTATCTATATCTTTCGTGCTTCCGCGGTAATACTTTACTCTAGAGTTTATTATGTGATTTTTTTTATTCCCAGTAGAATAATTATCTAAACTAAAAATTTTAAATTTAGTGTTCTTTAAAAGTTTCTGAATTAAATTTGTACCAACAAATCCAGCTCCACCCGTTACAACAATAATATCTTTCATTTGGATTAGCCTGGCAATGTCCTACTCTTCCATGTCTTAAGACAAAGTACCATTGGCGCAGAAAGGCTTGACTTCCGAGTTCGGAATGGGATCGGGTATTACACTTTCGCAATAATTACCAGGCATGATTACATACTAAAAATTAAGCTTTATGTAAAGTTATTCATCAAGAAAATTTTGATAAAAGATTAAATTAAATTGGAAATATTAACAATTAGGAGCTCTAATTAGTTTATTAATCTTTTTTGCATAATTATTTGTTATTTTTGAACTTATAAACATGATCTACTATATTATTGTTAATTTCATATTCGTTTACAATTTTTTTTAATATTTTCAAAATTTCCTTAACATCTGAAGCTTCTATTAATTTTTCTAGTGACAATAAGTGTGGTTTTAACTCCCTCCAATTCATATATGGATCCTCTACTTTTTGAATTTTTGGGTGAATAGTTGATTTTGGATTTTGTCCTAATAATAATTCCTCATAAAGTTTTTCACCTGGGCGTAATCCTGTGATTTCGATCGAAATATCCCCATCTGGATTATCTTTATCTTTAATTGATAATCCTGAAAGGCTAATTATTTTTTTAATTAAATCTTTTATTTTTATAGGTTTTCCCATCTCTAATATAAACAAGTCTCCTCCCTGAGATAATGCACCTGCTTGGATTACTAATTGAGCTGCTTCTGACGCAGTCATAAAATAACGAGTAACTTCTGGATGAGTAAGAGTTACAGGGCCACCTTTTTTTATTTGATCTTTAAACTTTGGTATAACGGAACCAGAAGAACCCAATACATTACCGAATCTTACTAAAGAAACCTTTGTTTTATGTTTATTTTCACCTGCGAAAGCCAACAAACAAAGTTCTGAAATTCTTTTACTTACCCCCATTACATTCGTAGGTCGAACTGCTTTATCACTTGAAATTAATACAAAATCTGAAATTTCATAGGAAAATGCAATTTTTGCAATTTTTAATGTACCAAAAATATTATTGTTTAATCCTTCACAAATATTCTCCTCAACTAAAGGAACATGCTTGTGAGCTGCAGCATGATATAAAGTATTTGGTCTAAAAGTTTTTATAATGTTTTCAATTCGTACTTCATCTTGAATTGAGGCTATTATAGGCGTTATGATCAACTGTTTCTCAATTTTTAATTTTATTTGTTCAAGTTCTGAGTAAATTTTGTAAAGACTATGCTCGCTTATATCAATCAAAATTAACTCTTTAGGATCAAGTTTTATAATTTGCCTTGATAACTCAGAACCAATTGAACCTCCGGCACCCGTGACCATTATAGTTTTATTTTTTACATTTTTATTCAATAAATCCTGATTTGGTAAAACTTGATCTCTGCCAAGCAAATCCTCAATGTCTAATTCCTTAATATCAGAAGTAGATATTTTACCCTTAATTATATCTGAAAAACTTGGAAGAGTAATTACTGCAACTTTATATTTTTTTATTTTATCTAAAATTTCTATTCTTTTCGATCTATTGGCTGATGGAATTGCTAATAAAACATGTGATACATCTTTTGATTTAATTAAATAATCTAAATTTTTTACTGAATAAACCATCATTCCATTTATGAGTTTATTTTGTAGTTGCAAATTGTCATCAATAAAACCTAGCACCTTCATTTCACGTGCATCTTCTAATACTGATATTAATTGTCTACCAGCTGCTCCGGCTCCGTAAATAATAACTCTTGATTGTGAGCTTTTATTATTTTTAAGAAAAAAGTTTCCATCCAAGAAATATCTTACAAATAATCTTGATACATATACTAAAAAAAATAAAACTAATGGATGTATAATTCCTATCGATCTTGGTACACCAGAAATACCATAAATTGTAATTAAAATAATAGTTAATAATCCATAGATCCCTATAGCTAAACTAATTGATGATAAAGCTGATTTTCCTGAATAGCGAAATATCGTTTTATAAAAACCTGATATCCAAAATACTAATACTGCCAAAACTGCCAAAGCTAAAGCAGAAGTCAAAGTATTTTCTTTTAATTTTATAAATTCATCTAATCTTAAATAAAACGATAACCAAAAAGAGATAATTGTAAGTGAAAAATCACAAATGACAGCTGCAAATTGTTTAACATATCTAGGAAGGTCCGATATTGAGCCAAATAAATTATATAGTTTTTTTAACATATGTTATTGTTTTCAATTGACACCATTATTCATAACTTCTTATATATAGAAATATACAAGACTTTTCTAATTTTCAAAAAATTCTTTCTTATAAGAAATTTATTTAGTAATTCATCAATTTTAAAAAGTTATGATTGTTAAATGAAATTGCTTTTAACTTTTTTTGTCTTAAACAAATTTCAGAAATTAAAGAGTATTTATCTGATAGTGCATTGATTTTTTTTGAAATTAAAAATAATGTTTTTTCCCTATTGAAAAAATTCATAATTGTTAAAAATACAATATAAAGATAAAGTTTAACTGATCTATGTTTAATATAAATTATTCCTAAAGAGCTTTTCCAAAATCTTATATATAAATTATAATCTAAATCTGGATCTTTGGATTCACTTAAAATTTCCCCTTCGTCTGAAAAAACAATTGACGAAAAATCGGTTATTCCAGGTTTTACACTTAATAATTTTTTCTCTTCATTATAATATTTTTCCACCTCATTAACTACGTTAGGACGTGGTCCAACAAATGACATTTGTCCAAGAAGAATATTTATTAATTGAGGTATTTCATCAAATTTCGTCTTTCTTAAAAAGCGACCAATTGATGTTATTCTCGGATCATTATCTGATGATGATGTTACATTAGAAAGATATTTTTTTTTTTTTGACATTGATCTAAGTTTAAATTGGCTAAAAGTTTTAAAATCTTTTCCAACTCTTTTCCCTGAATAAATTGGATTTGAGAAATCATTTAAAAAAATAATAAAACAAATTATCAGAATTAAAGGTAAGATAATTAAGAAAATAATCAGAGCAATCAATCTCTCAAATATCATTAAAATATTTTTATATCTTGTAGAATAAGTTTATTTTTTTTGCAACGTACTTTGCTTGAATTAAACTCATGAATTGATTCATTGGTAATAATAATGATTTTCTCATTATTTTTTCAGTAAATTTTAAATTTTTTGTGTTGCATCCAAGATTTTTATATTCATGAACAGCTTTTCCACCCCAAGGCAGAATTGTACCTATTTTATTATTAGATAAAAATTTTCTCAAATTATCACGATTTTCGCATTGCACTTCAAAATTTTGATAATTATCGAATCTGTTATTTTCAACTAAATTGTTTGGTGGACATTTTATATATGGATTTTGAGAGAACTCTTCAAAATAAACTTTTGCAATATTTCTTCTATGTTGAATATTTTTTTTAATTTTTGTTAATAAAAAATTTAATATTCCAGCTTGAATATTATCTAGCCTTGAATTAAATCCCCAGTATTTTACAACCTCAATGCTTTTTCTTCCATGATCTCTTAATAACATTATTTTTTTAAAGATTTTTTTGTTGTTTGTGACTACTGCGCCACCATCACCAAAACATCCTAAAACTTTTGCTGGGTAAAAACTTATACATCCACCAACCCCAAATGATCCTGCTGACTTATTTTGATATTTAGAACCGATAGCTTGTGCAGAATCTTCGTATATTTTTAAATTATTTTTTTTTGCAATTTCACAAATTTCCTCCATATCAGCAATCCTTCCATTCAATTGCGTTACAAAAATTCCTTTCGTTCTAGAATTAATTTTTGATTCAATTTCTTTATAGTCCATTAAAAATTCATTATTGCAATTAATAGCCACTGGTTTTGCTCCTGTGAATTTTATTGCCGAGGCTGTTGCTGTCATTGTGTGAGAACAAAAAATAATTTCATCGTTAGATCCAATATTGTCAGCTTTAAGTAACAATTGCATTGCATCTGTGGCATTACCAACTCCAATAGAATAACTAATGTCATGGTAATTCGACAATTTTTTTTCAAATTTTTCTAGGTCATCTTGCATAATAAACGAACCTCTTTTAGCTATTTGAGAAAAAATTTGGTCAAATTTTAATTTGTGTGAGATATATAATTTTGGATAATCAAAAAATGGTACATTCATATTTATTTTTTTAATTTATATAATGCCGACATTGGATTTGAAAACTTTACGGATTTATAAGGAGAAATACCTTTAAATACAAGTTTAAATGATAGCTGGTCTAAAATTTTATCAAAATTAGAGTGTGTATATCCTTTTATATTTTTTCTAAAAAAAATTTCGTTATTATTATTTTTTAAAAAAAAGTCATCAAGATACATATATTTGGTTATTTTTGAAAAATAGTTAATATTATTATTAAATTCCTCTTTTTTTAATATGTATAAAACTCTATCTAAAATAATTATGTCAAACATTTTTGATTTTGATTTTTTTAAAAATAAGTCTATTTTCTTTTTATTAACATTGCTTGAAAGATAATAGTTTATATCATAATTTTGAAATTTTTTTTCAGCAGTTCTGATAGCTCTTTTATTAATATCAATTCCACATAGGTTTTTTGCGTTATTTTGAATAAAGTACAATAATTTGTCACCAGTTGCACAACCAAAATCTAGAATTGTTTTTTTTTCTAAATTATAAAATATTTTATTAAAATGTTCTTTTGGAACTTTTCCATAGTTGCTTTGAAAAGAATTTTTTTGCAATAAATGTCTGTATTTCCAGAAATATTTATTAGATGCAAAGAATCGTTTAATTAATAAAAACACAATTAATTCATCATTTTTTTGACTAGATTAACAACATTTTTTAATTTTGGATAATAAAAATCTTCTAATATTTTTGACGATGGTGCTGGAGTATTTGGTAGAGAAATCAATTTTGGATTACATTTTTGTTTTTTGATATTGATATTTTTTACAATTGACCCAATAAGATTGTTTCCAAAACCACACTGTTCGTGACTTCCATCTATTACTAAAAATCTACTAGTTTTGTTTACCGACTTTACTATTACTTTAGTATCTAAAGGTGTGATTGATCTTAAATCAATTATCTCAATTTTTAAATTATGTTTTTTTTTCAGTATTTTACTTGCTTTAAAAGCAAGATAAGTTGAGTAACTGCTAGAAATTATTGTTAGATCTTCACCTTGTTGAATAACTTTTGGCTTGACCTCATTTAAATCTAATTTGTAATTAGGCTTAAATAAACTTTTTGTTTCGTAGAGCCATCTATCATCTATATAAATAACTGGATCCTTGCATCTAGCTGAAGCTATAAGCAAATCATGGGCATCATTCGGGCTATAAGGCATTACAACTCGTAAACCAGGAAAATGACCAAATACAGAGTGCAAAGATTGGGAGTGTTGTGCACCTTGGCTTCCTCCTCTATTAATAATACCCCTAATAGTAACAGATGAATTGACTGATCCTCCGGTTACATAATTCCATTTTGCTCCTTGATTTACTATAGAGTCCATTGCGTAAAGCATAAAATCCATTCTAGGATGAATTACTAAGCAGTTAGTGCCTAACATAGAAGATCCAATGCCAACACCGCTAATTAAATTTTCACTTACAGGAGTCTCAAGGACTCTACTTGGAAATAATTTATCTAAATTTTTTAAAGTTCCTCCTACGTACCAAGGACTATTTACTCCTTGTCCCAAAATATGAAAATATTTATCTGTTTTTAAAAGGTAATATAATGCCTCTCTTATTGCTTGGGAGTATGTGATATATTTAATCATTAAAAATATTTTTATTTAAATCGGATTTTGTTTGATTTTTAAATTTAATTGCATTTATCCAAGAATTTTGAACTTGTTTATCAACTTTAATTTTAATTAAATCTAATTTTTTCTGTGAAATTAATTTTTTTTTAATGATAAAATTTTCAATTAAATTAATTGGATCTTTTTTTTTCCAATAATTAAGTTTACTTTTTGAACGTTCAATACCAACGTCAATATCATCTCTCCAATCAACATGTCCATAAAATCTATAAGTTTTGGCCTCTATTAAAAATGGCTTTTTTGAAGACCTTATTTTTGATATTATTTTTTTCGTTATTGAATATACATCAAATATACTATTACCATTTAAGCTAACATAATTTATACCATGAGCTTTTGCAAATCTTGTTAAATTGCTGCTTACCTGTCTCAAAGATATATGCATGTTACTAGAATACTCATTATTTTCAATTACATACAAAATTGGTAGATTGGATTTTCCAGAAAATAATAAAGACTCATGAAATACACCTTCCTCTGTAGCTCCATCACCTAAATAAGCAACAGCAATATTGTCAGTTTTTTTTTGTTTTAATGCAAATGCCGCTCCTGTTGCAAGCGATAAGGATCCAGTAACTATAGGAACTGAGCCAAAAAAACCTTTGGATTTATCAACTAAGTGCATTGAAGCACCATATCCGTCAGACAATCCATTTTTTTTACATAAAATCTCTGCAAAAAATTTAGTAAGATTGGACTCTAATGATAATAGATGATGGTGAGACCTGTGGTTTCCAAAAAAAACATCTCCACTTTTCCTATTTAAACTTATACCAACTGGTATAGCTTCTTGACCAGCAGATAAATGAACAGGTGAATTAATAAAACCTTTCTTTTTTTTTTTCCCCAACAAATCTTCAGCATATCTAATTTTAAGAATTAACTCATAAGATTTCATCAATTTTTTAAAATTTATTTGTTTAGTCATTTTTAATTATTATTCTATTGAATTGATAACTCTCAAATGTTTTTTTGTATATTTATATTTATTAAATAATATTTCAGCATTTTTCCTGCTATTAAGAGACATATTTTTTTTGTCTTTTTGGCTTAGTTTATAAAAAGATAAAATTTTTTTCGCAATATCAGTTGGACTATTTGGATCAAATAGGTATCCATTAGAGTTTTTCACTAAAATTTTATTATCAGATACATTGCTTATTAGTATTGGCAAACCACAAGCTATTGCCTCACAACCTACGTTTGGAAAACCCTCATATAAAGAGGGTAATATAAGAGCAGAAGAATTATGATATTTATTTAAAATATTTTTAGTTGCTGGATGTATGTAAAATATTTTTTTTAGTCCAAATTTCTTAATTAATAATTTTATATTTTTTAAATATGGATTTTTTTTGTATTGAAAAAAATTGTCACCATACCAATTACACTCTAATTTTATGTTAGGCACTTGATTTTTCAAAATATGAATTGCTTTTAATAAATTAATAATATTTTTTTGATGCGAATATTTGCCTACACCGATTAAATTTAAATTTTCCTTTTCTTTTTTTTTAATGTAATTATTTGGCCTGAAAAAATTTAGATCAGTATAATTATGAATTAAAGAAATCTTTTTTAACCATGGAGCATTTTTTTTTATTTCATTAAGATTTGTTTTTGAATTAACTATTAAGTGATCAGCAAATAAATGAAAAAATCTACGAACAAACTTGTCAAAAAAATTTAATTTTATGTGGTTATTTCTTTCGGAAACAATTAATTTCCAATTTCTACCAAAAAAACCTGATATTTCAGCTATTAATGAAGGATTTCTCAAATAAGAAATAACAATATCGTGTTTCGAAAATTTTAAAAATTTAATTATTTTTAATATTCTCAAAAACTTACTATTACTTTTTAAACTTACATAATTTATTTTATTTTTCTTTAATTCTTTCAAAAAAAAATTATTACCTCTGTATGTCACCAAAGTGACACTATCGCTATTTTTTTGTAGCAAATTCGCTAAGTAACATATCTGTCTCTGTGCACCACCTGCATTAAGATTATCTATTAAGAAAGTTATATTCATTGATTATCTAAAAAGACTCCTAAACAATAGAGTTTATAAATTGTTCTGAGATAGGAATTTGAAAAATTTTTATTTTCTAAATATTTTTTTAATTTTTTAATTGAAAAGAATTTATATTTTTCAATGCACATGATTTGATCAATAACCTGCTCTGATAAAGATTTATTTTTTATAAGTAATTTTTCCAAAGGTACGCCAAATCCTCTCTTGGCACTAGTGCAAACTTCACTTGGCAGCCAATCTTTTGCAATATCTCTAAGAATACTTTTTGATATATTTTTATTTACTTTATATTTTGCAGGAAGAGATAACCCTAGTTCAATAAGTCTATAATCTAAAAAAGGAGATCTCAGTTCAATTGAGTTTTTCATACTCATCATATCTGTTTTTATCAAAACATTGCTTGGTAAATAACAATTTAAATCTGCAGTTTGTGCAATATTTAGATAATCGTTTTCATCTTTACAATCAGCAAACATATTAATTATTTCTGCATTAAATTTATTATCTGACAAAAAATTTTTATCTAGTAAATATTCTAGATCATCATCAAAAGGATAAATGTGAGTCCACATTATTCTTGAAATTTTATTTAGATTTAATCTATTTGAAATACGTCTGATTCTTTTGTTAGGTATTATAGAGAGCAAAATTGAGATCTTTTTTAGAAGCTTGTCTGGAATATTATTTACCCAATTATACTTCATTAATTTTATATATTCTCTATATCCCCCGAATGCTTCATCTCCACCATCTCCAGTCAAAACCACAGTAGACTCTTTGCTAGCTTTCTTGCAAATTAAATCTGTAACGATTGACGACGGATCAGCAAAAGGGTAATCAAAGTGTTTAATATTAGACTTTATATCTTCTAAAGTTATTACATTTGCTTCATGAATTCTTAAATCTAATCCTAAAAAGTTTGCAGTGGTTCTAGCTAATTCTGTTTCATCGTTATCTGATCCTGCAAATCTTATAGTGTGAGCTTTTATATTCTTAAAATTTAATCTTTTCACAGACGCTGCAACTAATCCCGAGTCAATACCACCACTAAGAAAAATTCCTATTGGAACATCTGAATTAAGTCTTATTTTAGTTGCATCGAGTAAAGTTTCTTTAATTATTTCTTTTAATTCTATCTTGCAAGGTTTTAATCTTTTGTTATAGATTGCTGTAGACCAATATTTGTTAAAATTTAATGATTTTGAAACAATATCCCATTCTCCAAACTCACCTGGATGTACTGCTTTTATTTCTTTATATATTGACAACCAAGTAGGAATAAATCCTAATTTTAAATATGCATATATAGCTTCGTCTGAATTAAAAATTTGTTTCTGAATTAAATATTTAATTGACTTAATTTCTGATGAAAAAATTAATTTTTGTTTATCCTCAAAATAATAAAGTGGCTTTACACCTAGTCTATCTCTGACAATATAAATTTTTTTTTTAAACCTATCTATTAATGCAAACGAAAACATGCCATTGCAGTTTTTTAATAATAAATTGATATCTCGGCCTAAAAAAATATAATAGTTTAACAAAACTTCAGTATCGCTGCTTCCAAAAAATTTGACTCCTCTATCAGTCATTTCTTTTTTGATTAATTTGTAGTTATAAATTTCTCCATTAAAAACAATTGATATACCTTCATTAATATTTGACATTGGTTGGCTGCCATTTTTACTCAAATCTAAAATTTTTAATCTTTTAAAACCAAGCTTAACAATGTTATCTGTAATTATTCTGCTTTCATCTGGACCTCTATGAGTCAACTTATTAAATGCAATATTAAATGAATAATCTGAAAAATTATTATTTCCTGTAATTCCTAAAAATCCGCACATATTAATATTTTCTAAATTTATTTTATTCTTAAAAAATTAGCAAAAATGGCAAGAATCAACGAAATGCCACCATGTATTGTTAAAAAATATATCCCAAAAACTAATTGATTAGTAATTGCAAAAAATGAAACTAAAAATAAAAAGGTATTGTGTTGGAGTGATAAGTGAGCTCTATAAAAATTAACAGAATATAAAAAAAAATTTATTTTACTTTTTTGATTTTGATTTTCAAGAAAGTAGGTGCCACCTGTTCTAGACTTCGAAAAAATAGTGTCATTAAGAACCATGACAAATTGATTTGAAAAAACTACTCCCATTAAGCAAATTCCCCAAATTAGAATATTTTCATTAGATGTGTGAAAGTAAACACTAATAGACAAAATAAAAATTATTAAAAAATCAATTAATTTATCAAAAAATATATCCAGCCACATGCCAAAATTTGACTGGAGATTTTTTTGTCTTGCAATATTGCCATCAACTAAGTCTAAAATTGAGTAAATTTGAATAAATACTGATGAGATTATTAATATTAAATGATTACTTGAAATTAATAAGATAGAACCAATCACTCCAAATATTCCAGATATAATTGTTATTTGATTTGGCGTAAAATTTAAAAATGTTGGTGTTATTTTTTTGGCAATGATTGAATATATATGTTCAAAATAGTTTTTTCTTGATGGTATTTTATGATTTAAGCTCATTGAAATATTTCATTGTTTATAATTCTAAAATAACCACATAAATAATTATAATTTAATTACTTTTTTATTATTATGGCTTCTTAATTTATTTCTGGTATCAAAAATGACTTTTGAATATTTTAAAATTTTCTTATAATCAACTTTGGAATGGTCAGTTACCAAAATTGTTGCATCAAATTTTGAAATTTTGCTTTTATCTAAACTTGTTTTTTTTACTTTTTGTAAGTTGAATTCTCTTGTTACCGGTATTCTAGAAAAAAATGGGTCATAAAATTCAACAGATGCTTTAAATTTTAAAAGCTGATTGATTATTTCCAACGCGGGGCTTTCTCTTAAGTCATTAATATCTCTTTTATATGAAATTCCTAAAATCAAAAATTTCATATTTTTTAAATCTTTTTTTAAGTACTTCTGTTTTTGTTTGAAATATTCAAAGACTTTTTTAATTATCCAGCTTGGCATTGACCTATTTATTTTTCCTGAAATTTTAATAAATTCTGTTTTTATGCCTAATTTTTTTGCTTTCCAGCTTAAATAAAATGGATCGATTGGTATGCAATGACCTCCTAGTCCAGGACCTGGATAAAATGGCATAAATCCAAATGGTTTAGTTTTTGCAGATTCAATTACATTAGTTATGTCAATGTTCATCGCGCTACAAATTTTTTTCATTTCATTCACAAATCCAATATTAACTGCTCTAAAGACATTCTCATAAATCTTCGTCATTTCAGCTATTTCTAAAGTTTTAACTTTAATTACTTTTTGAAATATTTTTTTGTACAAATTGTCAGCCTTTATAATACAATTTTTGGAGTAACCGCTCACAATTTTTGGTATAGTACTTATATCAATTTTCAATCCTGGATCGTTTCTTTCTGGTGAAAAGCTTACATAAAAATCTTTACCTATTGAAAATTTTTTTTTCAATGGTTTTACGAAGACTTCAAATGTAGTACCTGGGTAAGAAGTTGACTCTAAACAGATCATTTGTTTTTTTATAAGAAATTTTTTTATTATCTTAAAAGTGTTTTTTAAATAAGATAGATCAGGATCATAATTTTTTTTTAAGGGTGTAGGCAAACATATAATTACATTATTTACATATCTGATATAAGAAAAATCTGAAGTTGGGATAAATGAACCATTATTTATATATTTTTTTATCTCGTTACTTTTTACATTTGTCAAATAACTCTCACCATTATTTAATTTACTAATTTTTTTTTTATCTATGTCAAAACCAATCACACTTATTTTTTTTTTACAAAATTGTAAAGCTCGAGGTAATCCAACATAACCTAAACCAATAACACCCACTTTATATTTTTCAATTGATCTATTTTTTTTCATTTTATTTTGTTTTAAGAATTATAAAAATTTTTTGATAACAACTTCAATTATCATTATTATTAATTAATTAAAATAAATTATTTTTTTAGTAAAAAAGAAAGTAAATTATAAAAATGAGATTTAAAATTTATAATTGGCTTGTTTTATATATTTTTTCTATTAAATCAACTGCATCACCATAAACGATATCGTAGGTATATTTAGTGCAATATAGTTTGTAAGCATTTTTACTATATAATTTCATCGTTTCTTTATCATCAATAAATTTAATTATCTTTTGTTTTAAGGATGTGCAAGATTGTTCGTTATAACTAAAACCTATTTTTTCTTTGTCTAATAGAGATTTAACCTCACCAGTTAAAGATGATAATATAGGAAGTCCAAAAGATAAATAATCAATAATTTTATTGGGAATATTATCTCTAAAATTTTTAATGTTTCTATATGGAGCTATTGCTAATGAACATCTATTAGCAATAGCACTTATTTTTTCCTCTTCAATCCATCCTGAAAAAAAAATATTTTTTATATTATTTGTTTTTCTTATAAGGGAATTTTTCAATTCTCCATCACCACAAAATATAAATTTTACATTACTATTTTGAAATTCCTTTGCACATTTTATAACTGTTTCAAATTCAAATGCTTGGGACATTGTGCCAAGAAATATTATATTAAAATCTTTTTCCTTATTAATAAAGTTTAATTCACACCATTCATTCGCAAATTTGATTTTATCAGCATCTAAATTTTTTCGACCAGGAACCAAAGGCAAAATTTTATCATTTTCAATTTTTATTTTTTTTGCAAATTTTTGACCCCATTTTAAGTACGATTTTGACATTGAGGTCAACGAGTTAGCACTTTTCATAGTACTAATCGCAAAATAATAATAAGGATATAAAATAAACTTAATAAGTAGTCTGATTTTTTTTGGAAAAGCCTCAATTATTAAATCTGGCCATTGATCTTTAATATCTAATATATAGGGGATTTTTTTTTTTTTAAGCCATTCACTCATAACATAAGATACTTCTATAGGAGGGTAACCAATGAAAACTATGTCTGGTAAGTCTAATTTTGAATATAATGTTTTTTTTAAATTATATCCTAAAATAATGTGATCATATAATCTTTTAAAACTTATGTTATTTTTATAACCAGGACTATCAATCAAATAAAAAGAAAGTTTAGAATTAAACTTAATTAATTTTTCTTTATGTTTTCTTTGTCTTTTTTTTTGATGATTAAATTTACTTGAAAAAAAAATTACTTCATGTCCTCTTTCAACTAATTTACTTGCGAGATTCATTCCCCTCATAGGTCTTGGGTTTACGTCGTCGATAATTAATGGTTCCCCAGTTTGTAAAATCCATACTTTTAACTTTTTATTTCGATTCTTAGGAATTTTTGACATTTGTATGGTTTAAAGATTTAATTTTACTCTTTATACACAAGATAATCCCTATCAATAAATAGAAAAAGAAAGATGAGCGTGGCTGTTCAAAAAATACACCACCTATGGATCCGAATGGTATAGAGATTATCCACGTCAGAAATGATAAATTAAAAACTTTGAGCTTAAGTCGACTTTTTAGATTTCTACAAACAATTAGAGAAATACGTAAGATACTCAAAAATAAAAGTGTGAATAAAATAATACCGATTAAACCGTATCTAAAATATATGTATGTAATTGACGACTCTAAATGTTCTGAATAATAAATTATTCCATCACTAGTTTTACCAAGTTCAAGGCCTTTGGTGGGACCATTTCCTAATAAAATCATCATTGGATTGTCTAATGATCTCTCAACTATAATATTAAGTTGCTCAAATCTATTTCTGCCAGATTCGCCAATTTCTCCATAATTTAGGAAATCTATGAATTGAAGATAAACCATGTCGTGTTCTTCAAAAAATTTTTCTGAAAAAGGTGAGTTAAGAAAAAAAAACAGAATACTAATTAATATTATTGATTTAAGAAAGAAGAAAAACTTAATTCTCATTTTGAAATTTGAAAATAGAACGAGAAGCGGTACAAAAAATAAAAATGTGATTAAAAAGGCAAAAGCATTTGATCTTGATCCAGTTTCAATTAATAGATATATCGATATTAAAAATGGAAATATAAAAATTATTTTTGATAATGCATATTTGTAAAAAAAAAATATACAAAAGAAAGTCATTACAAAAGCATAATCATAAGGATTGCCAAAAGGTATTGTGAGTCTTTCTGACTCGTATATATTTTCCCCAGTGTATAACAACGTTAAACTTCTATATCTGTCTAATTGAAAATAAGCAAAAATTATTAAAATTAAAAATATTAAATAAAAAATATGATCAAAATTAAATTTTGTTGTGTTGATATTGAAATAATTATAAATATATAAAATTATTAAAATGTATAATATGGGCTTATGCAATTCATAAAAATCTCTTAGGATTAAAAAATTGTCATGATAAAAAGATCCAACAAAGATTGTTAGAACTATAATTACAAAATACAAAAAAATTAATAATAAAATCAGTAATAAATCATTATTTTTGTTTAATTGAGAGACTAAATACTTATTATTTTTTATAATTATTGGTGAAAGAAACAAAATTAGTGTACCGTTAATTAAAATATTTCCGATAGATCCAAGATTATTTACAAAAATCGGGAATGAAAAAGTATAAAGTACTATAAAATAAAAAAAAAAGTTACCTGTTTTGCTCATATATTTAAAAAAATCTGTATAAAAATACTTAACATATAAGAAGTAATTATTTCAAATTTTGTCTTGCAATAAATATTTTTAATTATCTATTTTTTTTTGAAAAAACCAATCTGTAGACCATATAACATCATTAAATTATTGTTAAAGATGTTGCCACTTGCTGATATGGGCCAAATAGTTATAAATAGCCCGGCCAATAAACAAATTTGATAATCGGATAAAAATCTTTTTTTAAATTTAAATAAATAAAACAAATGTTTTAACATAATGTATATACAATAAATAAATAATCCGAGTAAAAAAGAAAAGCCTAAAATCCCAGTTTCTGCAAGTAATTGCATGTAAAAGTTATGAGGATGGTTTTCACATGACATTTTTGGGTCTGCTTTATATTTAGCGTCTTTACATTGAAATCTAAACATTTTTGGACCGTGACCAAAAATAGGCTTATCCAAAAACATATTCCATGATGTTCTTATCAAAAAATCATGTGAAGGTGAAAATATATACTTTTTAGCTACTTCATTTTGAAGACCCATTTCCTGAATTGGATTAGTTATATATCTTTCATAAATTTGTTTATTTGTTGATGCAATAAAAGTTATAAAGCAAAAAGATATTATAAGAGCACATAATCTTAAAAACTTATATTTTGAGACAAACAATATTATAAATAATGTTGAGAGATTAAAAAGTACAAAAGCTGTTCTTTCAGCACTGAGAAAAACTAATATATCAACAAAAACAAGCAACAAAAATACATAGCATAGCTCAAAATTATTTTTTTTTTTTATCATGAATAGTGCGAAAAATAATGGGAAAAGTCTTGTAAGAAATGAACCTAATATAAGCTCATCTTTGAAAAATGAAGATACTCTAATTCCATCCACAGGATATCCAATTAAATTTACACCAGTGTGGTACTGAGTAAAACCATCAATTACTAAGATAGTATAAGTAATTAAAAATATGTAGTAAAAATAGGTTAATATTTTTTTATCTGTTTCTATTAAGTAAGATATAAGAAGTGCAAAAATAGCAATCCTTATAAAAAAAAAGGATGATTTTAAACTTATAAAAACATTATCTGAAAACAAAGAGGAAATGACGCATATGAACCAAAAAGTTAGAAATGCAAAAAAAAATGGATTGTTATAAACCTTATATTGGTTATTTGAACAAGTGTGATACAAAAATAATAAAGATAAAAAAGAGATTATTAAGTCTGGTATAAATGGACCTAATACTAAAAAAGGCACTATTAGTGCACATAAAAAACTAAAAATATTTATTTTAAATAATTTTAAACTGAACATTAAACTTTAAAAATTTAAATAAATTTTTACCAAACACATTGACAGTAATTTTTTTTAAATACTAAAAAACTGACGAACGTACTAAAACAATCATTATAGATAAAACTATACCAAATAACATTGCTGAAATAGTTATTAAAATTTCAAAAGATTTCTCTTTTTGAGAAAATAAAGCTCCATCGACAATTGGATCCCAAAAAAATTTTTGATTTTTGATTTGTTTTAGTTGATCAAGCAAAGCTATTTCTAAAATATCTAAGCCTATATATTCCTCTGACAAATCTATGTTTTTTAAATCTTCACTAAAATTTTCAAGTTCAACCTCTAAAATTTTTTGACCCCTATAATAAAGAGGTTCATTTAAATTAACCACATTTGCTCCTGATCCTATGGAGCTTAAATTTTCGTCAGTCACACTATTATTTTCAAGACCTATATATATGTTGCTCTTTTTACTATCCAAGCTATCCTCTAAACCAATAGCTTTAGCAGCTCTTATTGCTTGTTTGTGTTTAAATATTTTGCTCTTTATGAATCCCTCCTGTTTAAGCGTGAAAATATTTTTTTTGATTTTTATTACATTAATTTGTTCTTCCAAGTCATTAGAAATAATTGCTTTTAAATTTTTACCTTTTATTTCAGACTGATAAATCAAATATTGATTTGCTACAGTTGGAGCTATATTTTTAAAATTTTCTGGAAAATAAAAATTTATTTTTACTAAAGAATAAATATCATTTGATGTTGTTTTTTTTTTTGGAGTGATATTTTTAAATTTTATATTTATTTTAGAATTAACCCATTTATTAATATCAGTAATATTGTTATCTTTTGAAAATTTTAAGCATTGTTGATTATTTTTGAAGAAATCAATAAAGTTATTTTTTGAAGTCACTTCATCTTTAAAATTAACATAGAAATTTTTAATTTTAGTATCTTTCAAATTCTTACTTGATACATTTAAAAAATTTAAATTATCAAAATTTGTTTTTGTTTTTTTTTCCCAATTTGAAATTAATAATTCCGATGGTGAATCAAAAATCGACACAGTTGTAGTCCATACATTTTTTTTAATTTTATTTGTAAATCCATATGTCGATAAAGTAATTATTCCAGTTAGGATTAATATGAATATTTTATTTTTATTCAAATCTAAGAAAAATTTTTTAGCTGTATACATAATTTTTATATAATCGTAATTTTTAGTATAATTGAATATCTATATAGTAAATTCTTGCTGTCAATGATATAATTTTTAATATCCGTTCAGATAAAAAATTTATTTTGAAACTTGATCATAAAAACTCTTAATATTTTTTTTTAAATTAAATTTATTTTTTATGTATACTTTCGCTGCTAATGGAATTGACTTTGCTACTTTATTTTCTAAGCAATATTTAACAATTCTGATAGTTTTGTTTAAATCAAGAGGGTTAACTAAAAAACCATTTTGATTATGTTTAACCAATTCTTGTATAGCGAATGTTTTAGAGCTTAAAACAAAACATTTGCAGTACATTGCCTCCTTAATGCTGTTAGGTAACACGTCAACTTTCGAAAAATGAAGATAAAATTGAGTTGAAAGCAAAATTCTATATAATTTTTTTTTTGGTAACCAGCCCATAAACTTTACTGAGTCTTGTATGTTAAGATTTTTTACAATTTTTTTGAGATCCTCTTCCTTGCTGCCCCTGCCAATTATAAACAGCTTTGCTTTGTTAAATTTTTTTTTTATGAAGTTGAAGCTATAAATTACTTGCTCAACATTCTTATGAGGTTCTAAAACACCAACAGTACAAAAAGAATATTTTTTTTTATTTAAGTCTGAACTTCTAAAATTAAATTTAAATTGATCTAAGTTAATTCCTCTATAATTACAAACAATTTTTTTATTACATTTTATAAAATTTTTAATTTGTCTTACTCTTTTTTTTGTATGTGTAAAAATGATTTCAGATTTTTTTGATGCTATTTTTGAAATTTCTAATTTTTTTCTAAAATCATAGGCCCCAAGAAAAATGCTAATTTTTGATTTAATATTATTATTCAAATTTAGAATTACTAAACTTGGATAATGACCCCAAAATAGATGTATGTTATCAGGGGGATTATCATTAATTTTATTGCTGATTATAATAGATCTCGGCATCAAAATAATTTGTTTAATTTTTTCAATTAAGTTATCTTCTGTTGTAATAATTGTTTTTAATGTAAAATAAAATTTCTTTGAAAATATTATTTTTGCAAAAAAATCAAAAAGATTTAATTTTGAATCTATAACTTTTATTTTTGAATTATATTTTGGTAATTCATTTTTTTTACTATTCCTCAAGAAATATAATTCAACTGAATTGTAATATTTTGAAATTTCGGTGTTATCGTTTACTTCAAATGGACAAAAAACTGTGTTTTTTACTCCTATGATGACACATTTTTTTTTTATTTTCATTAAATCAATTATATATTTTAAAATTTAAAATTAAATTTTGTGTTATTATAATTTAGTTCTAAATTAAAAGTTTTTTTTTTGTGCTTTCCTGTACTCTTTCAATGTATTAATCTCATACCAATCTCGATCAGCAATTAAACTATGTTTAAACTCTATAAAGTCCGTTAATTTTCCAATAAATGTATAACAGCTCATTTTCAATAAATTTTCTCTATTAGTGAGCTGATTAATTTTTCTTAAAATTTTTATTGATTTTAAATCTATTTTAAATGGACCAACAACATCATAATTATATTTTCTTTTTAAAATATCAATTTTAGTTATTATATTTTTATTAATTACCGCTTTAACTGCTCTTGATTTTTCGTTTAAAATAGGTCTTCTAAGATATACAAAATTTTTTTTTTTATTATTTAATATTTCCGAAATTATTTTTTGTTTCAATATAAGATCTGAATTCAGTATCAATGAATCATGGTTTAAATATTTCAATGCAATTGATAGCGATTGAGCGCACCCAGTCATCTTAAATTTTTTGTTAATATGAAATTTAATTTTAAACGGAAGCTTGAGATTCAAAATATATGATTTTAAAATTGAGGATTTGTATCCCAATATAAAATGAATTTTGTTTATTTTATTTTTTTCTAAAAAAAAATTGTTTATTTGCTTTTCTAAGATAGTATTTCCTCTAATATTAACCATATTTTTTGGTATTTTTTTAGTTAAATGCTTGAGTCTCGATCCAATACCAGCACATGGTATTACTAGGTCAAATTTTTTCAAGATACTCCGCCATCCACAAATATGGTTTGACCTGTAAAATTTTTAAAACTTGAGCAAATAGAGAAAGCTATATTTGCAATATCATCTGGTGTAGTAAGTTTTTTGGAAGGTGTTTTTAGTATATAATTTTGGAAATAGCTTTCTGTAAATTTAGATGTAAAATTTGTTCTCATCAAGCCTGGTGCTATACAATTTATCTGCACTCTATCACCTAAAGCTCTTGACAGAGATTTTGCTAAATTATTTATTCCAGCTTTTGAACACGAATAAGCTAGATTACTTCCAATACCATTTTTAGATGCTATGGAAGATATTAAGATAATATTAGATTTATTATTTAGTTTTGGTATTAAATTATAAATCAATCTATATTGAGCAATTAAATTAATATTTACATATTTGTTAAAAAGCTTAGGTGTGAGTTTTTTATAATCGTTTATTGGAATGAAAATGGTATCTGACGCATTAAGAATTATTCCATCTAAATTACTTTTTATTTTGTTTGTAACTTTATCTATTGAACTATTTGAATACAAATTAAGATTATAAAATTTAACATTCGAAAAATTTTTTTTTAAACTTTTAATTTTCAATTTATTAGTGTTATATGTAGAATATACATTCCAGTTCTGAGCACTAAATTTTTGTAAAACTGAGTATCCAATTCCAGAACTTCCACCTGTTAAGAAAAGGTTTTTCATTTTAAAACTTTATTAATTGAAAGAAGCGTTTTATAAAAAATACTTTCATTATTTTTCTTGTCAAACTTTTTTAAACTTTGTAAATCTGATCTATATTCTAAATTTAATTCTTTATTAAAATCGCCAGATCTTATATTTTTAAGAACGTTATCCATTAACTTAAATTCTTTATATTTTTGTTTTTCAAATTTTTTAATACTTTTCATTACACCAAATCTACAGGTTGGAGAGGCTTCATTTTGCCAAATCTGATGCAATCCAACCTTGGCTGCTCTATAAATTTGATCAGCCACTTCACCTGATCCATACAGATCCATTATCATCACTTTTTTATTAAACCCTTTTTTTTTTAAAAAGTTAAAACTTTGTTCAAATGTAAAAATTATCTTTGGAATTACATATTGTTCAAGGAATAAGTCTAGTTCTGTCTCTTCAACATAATTAGTTCTCATATCTTTATCTAAAGCAAATTTTAAATCTTTAGATAATTTTTTTATTATTTTTATATTCTCTGGCTTTCTAAGATATATATCTGAATAAAACGCTGGGATTTTTTTTTTTTGCAGATAAAGATCTCTTTGAGGTGGTCCAGGTAATCTTGGTGCAAGTAAAAACCAATTAAAGTTTTTTGAAATTTTAAGCTCTTTAAAATATAGAGAATATCCATGTGCAACTATAATGCTAGATCCAGTTTTCAAGTGCTTTTCTAATACATCTTTATAAACTGTCTTATGAAGATGATCTGGAAGTAACAGAAAGATTATGTCAGCTTTTTGCGCTACGTATTTAAAAGTGTAAATTTTAAAATTATCTTTTTTCGCTCTTTTTTGATATTTATCCTCTATATTAGCTATCAATACGTTATTTCCGGAATCTCTTAAATTTAAAGCATGTGCCCTTCCTTGACTTCCATAACCAAAAATTCCTATAATTTTTTTCATAATTAAGATCTATCTAATATTCTCCATTTATGTTTTTTTGCTCTTCGCATTAGTTCTTTCTGGATAGCTCTAATATTTTCAAAATATTTACTATCAACTTTTCTAAGTTTATGTGTTGTATTATTTTTTAACATATTAATGTGTCTTTTTTCATCTTTAACCACTAATAGTATTTTCTCATCAATGTCATTAAATTCCATTAAACCTGGGATTATATTAACACCTTCAATTATAATAGAAGTTCCCTCTTTATTGGCTCTATTAATTGCATTTCTAAACATTTTTTTTAAAGGAACTGATTGCAGATATAAGTTTTGAATCGGATTTTTCAAATTTGTTTCAAATGAGTGAGAATACAAATGTTTATTAATTTTTTTAGAAATAAATGATTTTGCCATTTCTCTAATAAAACCTGATCCAAGTTTATGAATTATGTTATGTTTTTTCATTAATTCAAAACTTAATGAGGACTTGGTTACACTTGATGCGCCACCAATTAAAAAAATTTTATTTTTATATTTTTTCATCAGATTTAATTTTTTTTATTAAATCAACTACTCTAGAACAGTAGCCAAACTCATTATCATACCATAATAACAATCTTAAATTATCATTCTTTACTTCAGTCCATCTTTCATCGATTATAGTTGAAAAATAATTTCCTATAAAATCTTTTGAAATACATTGGTCGGTATTGAGAGTTAAAATTTGAAAATTTTGTTTCTTAATAAAGTTATTTATCTCTAATTTAAATTTTTTAACATTAAATTTATTTATAAATGATAAATGTATATATGCTGAAGAGACTATTTGGGTTGGAACACGGATAGACATTGAGGAAATTTTCTTTTGCATTCCTGGAATTACAACATTTAAAGCGTTAACGCAGGATGTTTTTTTTGAAATTAGAGCTTCAGTAGAAGCTCTTCCAAGACTAAAATTATCAATAATTTCTCCTGGATATGCGAAAGATCTTGAAGGTCCATCTACAAGATTTTGATAGCCTAACCAAGGGTGAAGGGTAAGGATTGATCCATTTTTTATTTTAAACTTTTGATTTAATAGATTTAGAACTGGACCAATTGCAACAGCATCACATATGGATGTTGATATTATCTGGTGCTTTTTATTATTATAGTTCTTCTCATTTACTCCAAAAATGATTTGAATGTCAGCCCTCTCATATGTGTGGGTTATTAACGCCTTAAATTTCGAATTTTTTTTGTATTTTAAGATTTTTTCGTGATTTTTTTTTACTCCAGAAGAATCTATTATAAAATTAATACTCTTATTGAAATTTTTTTCATAAAGATTTTTATATTTTGAAAAAACTATATTTTTATTTCCAAATCTTATTCTTCCTCTATCTATTACTTCAAATTTATTTTTTAAAGGACCATAAACGGAATCATAATTGATTAAATAGCACAGGCTAGCTGCGGTAAGAAATGGATCATTTATTTGAGTTAGCTCTATTTCTTTATCATTTATAATTTTTCTAATAAGACACCTCCCAATTCTTCCGGCTCCATTAAGTATAATTTTCATATTATATTTTGTTAATAATTTTATTATTCTCCAGTGATATCACTTTATCACAATACTTTAATATTCGATCATTATGAGTGATTAATAATACCGTTTTTGTTTTTTTCAAAACTAACAAATTATCAAGTATTTCTTTTTCTGTTTCTATATCTAGTGAGCTAGTAGCTTCATCAAAAATAATAATTTCAGGATCATCATATAAAGATCTTGCAATAGCAATTCTTTGCGCCTGTCCTCCTGAAATTTGAGATCCTTTTTCCCCAACCATGCTATTTATATCTAAACCATTATTTTCAAGATCATAAATTAATCTTGATAGCTCTATCGCTTTATTTACTTTATTTAAATCTATATCCACTTCTTTCACTCCTAGAGCTACATTCCTTTTAATTGAGTCATTTATTAAAAAATTTGATTGTGGAACATAACCAATTTTAAGTTTAGATACATTTTGATCAATTCTTTTACCATCAACGAAAATTTCACCCGAATCTTGTTGAATTAAGCCTAGCAAGATATCTACAATAGTGCTTTTACCACTTCCACTTCTTCCAATAAGAGCTGTAATTGAATTTTTTTTAATGCTTAGATTAATATTTTTTAAAACGTTATTCCCCCTATTATTTGATTTATAATTAAAACTTATATTCTTTAACTCAATTTTTTCGTTAAAGCATAAATTATTTTGTTTCGTTGTTTCCTTAATGTCAAATTTTATATAATCTGTATTTTTAGAATATTCTGAAATTAATGACTCAAGATAAACTTTGTTAAACCTCATTTGTTGAGCTGAACTTATAATTCTATTTAAAGATGGAAGAATTTTAAAGCCTGCTACTATGTAAATTCCAAATAATGGAACAAGTTTAACTAAGTCCTTTCCACTAAAAATCAAAAAAATCATCACTAATGAAAATGCAATCACACCAAATACTTCTAAAAACAATCTAGGTAATAGTTTTACTCCTTCCAGAAATGATATACTTTTATTTACACTTAGATTTATATCTTTATATAAATTAAAAAAAAATTTTTGTTTTCTATAGAACAATATTTCCTTTATGCCTTCAAAGATGCTTTTTGCATACTTTATTTTAAGTGTTTCATTTTTTTGTCTTATTGTTCCATGCTCTTTAAGTTTTTTGCTAAATTTTTTGTAAATTAAGAAAGATATAATAAAAAAGAAAAAAGCAATAAAAAGCCCATTTATCTCATAGAAAGCTAAGAGAAGGATAATTCCTAAAAAAATAAATAATTCTGTAAAAAAGAAAAATGAGGGAATAATAAAACCGGTTATAACAACGAAAGAATCGACATTTATTACTCTAATAAGTTTTGAAGAGTCATTGGCTTTATGAAACAAATAATTATTAAAAATATATTTTTTCAACAAACTTGTTGCAACATTGTTTTGTAAATACATCGAATATTTGATTTGATCCCAGCTTAAAAACCCAATGATGATATTTTTCAAAATAAAAAGAATTACCAATAAAATTAAAAGTAATATTAAAACTTCATTATAACTTAATTGATTAACAAATTTAATATCGTAACTATTGATTTTTGAAATAAATTGTGGATCAATAATCAAACTTAGGAAAGGAAACAATATACCAAGGCTCAGCATTTCGAGAAGAGTTATAAATAAATTGAAAAAAATAAAATAGTAATACTTTAATTTTTTTTCTTTTGCAAAAATTGTTAAAAAATTATTTAAAGATTTAAATGTATCTTTCATTTTTTTATTGCCTTTTCAATATTTTTAAGATGATGGTAAAGTGATTTATTAGTTAATGTATCCAAATAAGTAGTTTTAAATTTATTTCTTCTTTTACCGTATGTTTTTAATTCGTTGATTTTATCAAAGCCTTTAAATTCATCAAAAATATTTATTTTAATCTCATTTACCCTATTCTTAATTAATTTGTATGCATCCTTATTAATGTTATCTCTATTTAAATTAAAATATAATATTGGAACACATGTACCCGCAACTTCACTGAATGTTGCGGAGGAAATGTAATCTATTATAATAAGATCATAGTTTTTACAAATTTTTAAGAGTTTTAAATTTGTATCAAGCACATTAAATTTATTATTAATATTATAATTAATTTTTTTATAAGGATATTTGGCATCTATCTTTCCAAATTTTGAATATAAAAAATTCTGCCAAGCTTCATATTTTTCCTTATACAAATAATCAACTCCATTTAATGATACATTAAGAACCCTATGTGGAATATAAAGAATTCTCATCTTATTTAATTCTTTAAAATTTATCTTTTTGATATAATTAGATAAATGTATAGAATTTTTGTTTTCTATGGGAATAATCTTATAATTACTATCGTCAATACTTACATAATTTTCATCATTTAAAATTTTTTCTTTTTTTCCTGAGGTTAAAAAATAATCGCATAAATAAAATTCATCATATTTAAGACTTTTGTAAGATACAACTCCATAGGTGGGAATATGATTTATTAATAATAATTTTGAATTTAGCTTCTTTTTTTTTTTCGCAAGAAGTCTATTTTGAATATCTCCTAATGTGCCTGAAATAATAATACTTTCATCTAAATTTTCAAATTTGAATTCCTTTTTTGCTTTGATCTTTTTTATTAATTTTTTAATATCGTCTAAGTTTTTTAAATTTATCTTATTCTTAAGTAAAAGTTTTTTTATTTCTTTCAGAAAATAAGACTCAGTATTTTGACTTAGGTTCATCTTAATATCCTCAAAATTTACTAGAACTATTTCGTATTTATTTATTAAACAAAATAAAATTATTAAAATTTTATTTTTAAAACTTAAAGAAATACTTTTACTTAGAAACAATTTTTTTTTTTTTTTAAAAAAATAAGAAAATAATGAATAAAATTTAAGTAATTTTTTGACTAAAAAACTACTTTGTTTTAATTTGAAAATATCTATACCATTTCTTTTACCAAACTTAATCACAGGATAGTTGCTAGAAATATCTGTAAAAATTTTTAAGTTTCTTCTACATCTAATGGAGACAAAAAAATACATTAACTCGTGAAACAAAATACCAACAATATTATCATCACTTTGTTTTTTGACTTTTTCTATTTTTTTATATATTTTTAATATGTCATTAAAAATTATTTCAGAATCTTTTCTATTTTTAATTAAATAATTTTTTTTGATCATTGATATTTAATTTTGAAATTTTTATAATTGTAGCATATAAAATAACTTATCTGCGGTTTAATAAGATATAGAAATAACATATACTAAAATCATGTCTAAAAATATTTTAAAAAAAATATTCAATAATTTAAGTTTTGATTAAAAAATAATAAATGAAAGATATTAAAATCAGCTCAAATCGAAGTTTTGGATTAGTTTTTTTTATAGTTTTTTTAATAATATCAACTTATCCACTTTTAAATGATCAAAATATTAGAATTTGGTCACTAATAGTTTCGCTAATTTTTTTAATTTTAGGTCTAATTAACTCTAATTTACTGCTTCCCTTAAATAAAATTTGGTTTAAGTTTGGAATTCTTTTAGGAAAAATCTTTTCTCCAATTGTAATGGGAATGATATTTTTTTTTGTAGTGACTCCTATAGCTTTATTAATGAAAATTTTTAAAAAGGATATCTTAAATTTAAAATTTAATAAAAATAAATCATATTGGATTAAAAAAAATGAATCAAGCAGCAGTATGAAAAATCAATTTTAGTATGAATTTTATAATAGAATTTTGGCAATTTTTAAGAATAAGAAAAAAATATTGGTTATTACCAATTATAATTGTTTTAGTTTTATTTGGTGGATTAATAATTTTAAGTCAAGGTTCAGCTGTAGCTCCATTTATTTATACAATATTTTAAGTGAAATTTATATTAGGTATTTCTGCATTTTATCATGATAGTGCGGCGTGTATTTTAAAAAATGGCGAAATATTAGCTGCAGCCCAAGAGGAGAGATTTACTAGAATAAAACATGACCCAAATTACCCATATCATGCAATTGAGTTTGTTTTAAAACACACAAACTTGAAACTTTCCAACATAAATCAAGTAGTTTTCTTTGAAAAACCTTTTTTAAAATTTGAAAGACTATTAGAAACGTATGTTGCATTTGCACCTAAAGGATTTATTTCTTTCAGCAAAGCTATGCCTTTATGGATTAAAGAAAAACTTTTTCAAAAAAATTTATTATTTAACAAACTTAAAGAACATGATGAAAATTACAAATCAGATGAGAACATATTTTTTTCTGATCATCATTTAAGCCATGCTGCTAGTGCCTTCTTTCCTTCACCATTTGAAGAAGCAATAGTTTTAACTGCTGATGGTGTTGGAGAATGGGCAACAACTACTATTGCGCATGGTAAAGGAAATAAATTAAAAATATTAAAAGAAATACATTTTCCGCACTCTCTAGGTCTTCTTTATTCAGCATTTACTTACTACACAGGATTTAAAGTTAATAGTGGCGAGTATAAACTTATGGGTTTAGCACCATATGGTAAACCAATTTATGAAGAAAAAATAAAACAATTAATAGATATTAAGAAAGATGGATCATTCAGGTTAGATCAAAATTTTTTTAATTATGCAACTGGTCTCACCATGACTAACAATAAATTTCATAAATTATTTGGTCAAGAGCCTAGAGATCCAATTAATGAAAAACTAACTCAATTTCATATGGATATAGCAGCATCTGTACAAAAAGTGACTGAAGACATAATGGTTAAACTATCAAAGTCAATTCGTAGTGAGTACAATGTTAAAAACTTGTGCCTAGCTGGTGGAGTTGCATTAAATTGTGTTGCAAATGGCAAAATTCTCAATGAAAAAATTTTTGATAACATATGGATACAACCGGCCGCAGGAGATGCTGGAGGTTCATTAGGAGCTGCTTTGGCATTGTGGCATATTGAACAGGGTAACTTGAGAAAAATTGATCCCGAAGACAGTATGCAAGGATCTTATTTGGGTCCTGGGTTCACTCAAAATGAGATAGAGGAGGAATTAAAATCTATTGGAGCGAAATATAAAACTTTAGATTATGAAAATTTAATTGAGCAAACATCTGAACAATTATCTAGAGGGAAAGCTGTAGGTTGGTTTCAAGGAAGAATGGAGTTTGGCCCAAGAGCTTTGGGTGGTAGATCAATACTTGGAGATCCAAGGTCTGACAAAATGCAAAAAAATTTGAATTTAAAAGTAAAATATCGAGAAAGCTTTAGACCATTTGCTCCATCAATTCTTGAGGAAAATTTATTTGAATGGTTTGATATGGAAAAAAAAAGCCCCTATATGCTCATGGTAGCAAATATAAAAGATGATGTAAAAATTGAAATGACTGCAGAACAAAAAGAATATTTTGGCATTGATAAATTAAATGTTAAAAGATCAGAAATTCCAGCAGTTACACATGTAGATTATTCCGCAAGAATTCAAACTGTTAATAAAAAAACAAACAAACCATATTATGATTTAATTTCAAATTTTAATAAAAAAACTGGTTGTCCTGTAATTGTTAATACTTCATTTAATGTGAGAGGAGAACCGATTGTAAATACACCAACAGATGCATTTAATTGTTTTATGGGAACAGGCTTAGATTTTCTTGTAATTGGTAACTGTATTTTAGATAAGAGAGAGCAAAATGAGGCACTTAAAAAAGACTATATGAGTAAATTCGATTTGGACTAAATTTAATAATTTTTTTATTTGGTCTACTTAATAATGTCTGCATATATTGCGATATGAGACTCTGTATTATCAAATACATTCAGGTTTTTGAAAGATGATGCAATACTGGTTTCTTTTTTTAAAAAATCGGAGAGCTCCAGTTTTTTTTCGTGATGAGGTGTAAAAGTTGATATTCGTAAAGGTTTAATTCTTATTAACTAATATTTAGAAAAAATTTATTATTTCAAAAATTATACAGAATAAATTTGTTCTTTTAATTTTAAAATTTTAACTTTATTCTCCTCATAAAATTTTGAGATTCTAATTTTTATTTTATTATCTAAATCTCTTTGTATTACATTTTTGTTTAAATCAAGAAGCTCAGGGTTTTTTCTCAAAATTTTAAAAACATCCAAAACATCAATTACTTTATTAATTGGATACATGCTGTATATCTCCTTGAAAAAGTTATAATCATCAATTTCATCAAGAGTCATTCTGCAGTTCTCAAAACGATATTCATTATCAGCTTTTATTTCAACTACATTAAAAATTTCAGGTCTATTTATCAGATAACCCCAAATCTCTGTATCAATTTCCTCTTTAATACTACAAACAGTCTTGAGAGCTTTAGTTTTAATAGCATATATATTTACACCTACTGGCATCTCAGATGTGTATATATAGTCAATTTCATTTTTAGATTTTATTTCATTAATAATTAAATTTGCATGATGAACAGAAAACAGGGGATTGTCAGCTGTCATACCAACAAAATAATCCATCTCAAACAACTCTGCAGCATCTAATAGTCTTTGTAACACATCATCAGAGCTACCATTGTAATAATAAATATTATTTTCTTTTGCCAATCTAACTAAAGGTAAATCTTGATTTATGCGTGAAGTACATAAAACAATATCACTACAATCTTTTACTTCTTTTGCTCTTTGTATAATTCGTTCAATAACTGTGTGTCCATTTAATGATTTAAGAATTTTTAATTTTAATCTACTTGACTTTAAACGTGCTGTAATAAGAAAACCAATTTTCAGTTAAATCCCCCTAAATAAAGTATTTTTTCTTTAATACTGTTCCTTTGCTAATATCATTAGATATTTTTTTACCAATTGAATTAATGACATCTAATTGTGACATGTCTGATATTTCTTTAGTTCTTGTAAATTTAATATCAATTAATTTTAAAATATTACCTTTTGACAAATTTGAATTTATTACAGCTGCTTTTTTCATTGGCCCAAAAACAGAATAAGTTTTCTCTCCTTCGTTCATAGAAAGCAATCCTGAGCCATTTAGTTCATCAAGTATTTTTATTTTTTTATGTAACTCATTAAACATTTTTACAGATATTGCGGCTGGCCAATCTATTCTTTTTTCTCCAAAGTGTGTGGTTATATGTTTTTCTACATACTTCATTCCACTAGCTGCTCCTAAAAGCGTAACCAGTTCATTATACCTACTATCACCTGCTGTATGATCTGCATAACCATATTCAATATTATCAAATAATCTCATCAATTTCCTAACCTTATCAAGATTTACATCTTTATAAATTGTCGGATAGTTTTGAAATCCAAACATAAGAATCATGTTTGAATGATCTAAAAAATTAATTGCATTTTCTATTTCATTAATACTTGTACCACCAACTCCAAGAACAATTTTAGTTTGCTTTTGGATATCTTTTTTTAATTTTTCAAGCATAAATATATCATTCAAACAAACTGAATGAATTTCAACATAATCTGGATTAAATGATAGACCAAACTCTATAGCATTAGTATCATTGAGCAATAACATGATTTCTTTGTTACCTTTTGTTACAATTGCAATCAATTCTCTCCACTGCTCTTTTGTAAAAGTCATTGCCTTTAACTGATTATAAGCCTGATGACTTTGATCCATATACTCCTCAAAATCTATAGTAATATGCATTTTAACAATATCCGCATCAGTATTTTTTACAATTTCATTAATTAAATTTTTCATAAAAACAAAATCACCCTCATGGTGCCAAGCGGTTTCAGCAATTAATTTTATCATTTCTTCTTAAATACCTTAATGTTCATTTATTTATGAAAAAAGAATTATATTTGAGATTGGCCTTATCATAATCAACGAATCTTCCTATATCTAACCAATTTTCTCCTAATGGAAACGAAACTATTTTATCTTTTTTATTTATCATCTTTTTAAAAAGAGAAGTCATATTATAAAATTTTTTTGGGATTAAATTAATACATTTTGGATCAAGTATATAAATACCTGCATTAACATAAAATTTATGTTTTGGTTTCTCCTCAATCGAGTCAATAATTTCTTTTTTTACTCTAACTTCACCGTAAGGCAATTCAACATTAAACTCTTTAATACACATTGTTGCTTTTGAATTGTGTTCTTGATGAAAATTAAGCATTTTTTTAAAATCAAGATTAATTAATATATCACCATTAATTACAAAAAAAGGCTGATTTATTTTTTTTTTTTTTAACAGACTTAAAGCACCAGCTGTACCCATTTCAATCTTTTCATGAATGTATTCTATTTGTGCTCCAATTTTTTTTCCATTACCAAAATAATCCATAATTACTTTTGACTTATAATTAACGCAAATAACAAAATTATCATAACCACTATCTATAAATTTTTCTAATATTATATGAAGTATAGGTTTATCACCCACTTTTAACATTGGTTTAGGAATATTTTTTGTTAAAGGTCTTAAACGCATGCCTTTACCACCTGCCATTATCACAACTAAGTTATTATTTTTAGACTTTATAAGCTCATCTAATACATGTAGTCCTATTATCTTGAAATTTTTATCGACTATGGGAATTTGATATATTTTTTTTTTAAGTGCAATTTTCAATACTTTTTCTTTAATATCATCTTTTTTCACTACAAAAGGTTTCTTGTTAATTATAGAATTTATAGAACTATTAATATCTAATCCTTTTAAGAATCCTCTTCTAATATCTCCATCAGTCAAAGTACCCAATAACTTTCCCTTTTTATCAACAACAACTGCAATTTGAAGAGCCCCATTAGATATAATTTTTAGAGCTTGTTTAATTGTTGCATCTTTTGTGATTTTTATTTTTTCTATATTTTTCATAATATTTCTTTTAATATTATAAAACTTTCTACAAAAGTTCCTATGAATACTATTCTCATAATGAAAATTTCACATTAAAAAAAGATTTTTTTAAAAGATCATCAATAGAAATAGAATTTAAAATTTTAATAATTTTTTGACTAGGGCACCCATCACCATAAGGATTTTTAATATTTTTTAAAAGATTTTGAAATTCATTTGAATAAGCTTTTTTTATTGCATATTTTATGCTTTTTTTATTTGGAGAACAATCAATAATGCTTTTCGCTTTAATTCTACCTTTTTGTCTATCACCAATATTTATAGTTCCAATTTTTAAACTTGGTGCCTCTAGTAATCCACTTGAACTATTTCCAATAATGAAATCCATGTATTTTAAAGCACTTAAAAAATTAAGTTGCCCCATTGAAGTAATGGATATAGATTTATTTTGATTTTTACTTGTATATTCATCTATCATTGAGTTAATAATTTTTCCACCTGTATCACTATTTGTTTTCGTAAAAATAATATTTGTATTTTTTAAATCATCTATAGCATCGAGAATTTCTGAGAATTGTTTTTTTGATGTATTTTTTTCTAATGTAACAGGATGAAATGTAACTAAAATATTTTTAATGTTTAATTTAAAATCAATTAATTTTTCAAATTCTTCCTTTGTAAAAAGCGTAAGCCTTTTAATATTTTCAACACCCATACCGCCAACTGTAAAAACTTTGTCTGGGTTTTCACCCAACTGTATAACTCTTTTGGAGTATTCTTCAGTTGCAGTAAAATGCAAATGACTCATTTTAGTTATACTATGACGAATAGCTTCATCTATTGAGCCTTCTGTAGCTTCACCACCATGAATATGAGCTATAGGAATTCTAGATATCATTGCTGCAGTTACAGCGCTAAAAATTTCATATCTATCTCCTAAAACTACAATAATATCAGGTTTTAATTTGCTATAAGCTTCTGAAAAAGATTTTTGGGCTATGCCCATAGAGCTTGATATACCTTCAGCAGTATCTGACGACAAATGCATGTCAATTTTCATGTCAATTTTAAAATCTTTTTCAATTTCTTTATAAGTTAATCCAAACTCTGCACTTAGGTGCATTCCAGTAACAATTAACTGAAGCTCAAGATTCTTATCAATATTTACCTCTCTGATTAACCAATATAATAATCCATACTCTGCACGCGAACCGGTAATTATACATATTTTTCTTTTCATCAAATAAGTTCGTCTTCATTATAATCTTTTTTAGATTTAGTTCCGATAAGCTTATCCCACTTCATTGGATTAATACCATTACCTGGCCTTTTTATTGTAAGATTATTTTCGTTAAAAATATCACCTTTTTTGATTGAGGTTTTAGAAACAATTGATTTTCTAACAATTTTTATATTGGGTATTTCACTATTAGAGGGTTTTTTTATTCCGTTTCCAAGAGCAAGTTCAATATTCCTAATAGCTTTAACCATATCTTTTAATTCATGTGGTTCAAGACTAGCTTTATGGTCTGGACCTTCCATATTACTATCTAAAGTAAAATGTTTCTCTATACAAGTTGCACCAAGTGCAACTGCAGCAATATCCACCTCTATTCCTGACGTATGATCACTATATCCATAACTCACACCAAAAGTATTACCTATTGTTAACATTGCTTTTAAATTAACATCTTGCATTGGTGTCGGATACTCCGTATTAGCATGCAAAACTGTGATATGATTTTTTTTTGTCCCAGATCGAATTAAAATATCTAAAGCATTTTTAATTTCATCTAAATTCGCCATTCCTGTTGAAAGAATTATTTTTTTTTTTAATTTCCCTATACATCTTAAATATGGAAGATTTATTATTTCTCCACTAGGTATTTTTAACGTATTTAGACCCAAATCATTTAAAAGACTGATACTATCAATATCAAAAGGAGATGATAAAAACATTATAGATTTTTTATTGCAATAAGAGATAAGTTGTTTGTGCATTTTAAAATTAATTTCAAATTTTTTTAACATTTGAAATTGAGATTCTCTTAAATCTGTAGTTTCCATTTGATAATTTGCTTTTTTGGCATTTTTAGTTGCTAAATTTTCTGCCTTAAAAGTTTGAAATTTAACCGCATCAGCTCCAGACTCAGATGCAACGTCAATTAATTTTTTAGCTAATTCAATTGAGCCATTATGATTAACTCCAGCTTCAGCAATAATAAATACTTTTTTATGATTCAAATCTATATCCAATATTTATTTTTCCATCATATTCAAAGTCTGTGATTTTTATAAAACTATCTTGTGTTTTCACAAAAAAACATTGATGATCTTTAAAAATTATTGCTCCAGTAATACCTTTATAAATTGGAGCATCTTTAATTAATTCTACCTTAGAAATTTTCATTTCCTTATTTTTTAAATATGTTCTAGCATTAGGTCCTGGATCACATATGGCTCTAACAAAGTTAAATATTTCTCTACTTTTTTGATTCCAATTTAAAATTTCATCACCAGTTTTTCTTTGTGAGCAGTAAAAACCCTGATTATATAATTCTGTTTGTTTTTGAGCTTTTACAGGACCATTTTTAAACATTAAAATTGCGTCATAAAGTATATTTGCACATTCTAAATAAGACCTATCGAGCAAAGTTTTATAGTTATCTTTATCTGATATTTTATAATTTCTTTGTAAAATGATATCACCAGTATCTATTCCTTCATCAACATAATGAACTGTAATTCCAAATTCCTTTTCATCATTTATTAAAACCCAATTTAAAACATTCCTTCCTCTATAAAAAGGTAATTTACCTGCATGACAATTAATAATTTTGTATTTTGTTAAATTGATTATTTGTTTTTTAAAAATTTGATTAAATGACATCGATACAAACAAATCACAGTTATATTCTTTTAAAATAGAAATAAATTCCTCAGAATTTACATTCTTGTTTTCTAAATAATCAATACTGTATTTTTTTGCATAATTTTTTAAAGTTTCATCCTTGCTTCCAAATCTTACACAAATAAAAGATATTTTAATTTGAGTATCATTGATTAACTTATCGAATGTTTTGTGACTCCAAGGACCGTCAGCAAAATAACCAATATTTAAAGTCATTTAAAACTTTACTGAACTTGGAATATTTACAATTCTTACTTCCAAATATTTCGCATTTTTTAAATTCGATTGATAACAATCTTTAAACATTTTAAGCTTATTCATTAACTGCCATGCAGGTCTTGTCATTATACCATTTTTATTTGTATAATCTAAAAATTTATCTCTTTGTTTTTTATTTTTAAGAAGAATTACATTTAACCAATAATTCGATCTACTGTATTTGGGCTCTTTAAAGAAAAAATAATCAATACTTTTAAAAAAGTTTTCATAGTCACTTGCTAACTTACGTTTATTTTTTATAAAGTTATTTAATTTTTCTAATTGAGCAAGTAACAATGCAGCATTTAAATTTGGCATGCGATAATTATAACCAATCATATCATGATTGAAATCCCATTTATGAGGAATTTTAGCAGTTGTTGTTAGATGCTTAGCTTTAACTGCAAGTGATTTATCATTTGTAATTATACAACCACCACCACCAGCTGTAATAATTTTATTTCCATTAAAGCTCAAGGTTCCTAGCTGACCAAAAGTTCCTGTATGTTTATTTTTATAAAAACTGCCTAAACTTTCAGCGGCATCTTCAATCAAAAATATATTATATTTATTACAAATAGTTTTAATTTTATCTATTTTACAAGGGTGACCATAAGAGTGCATGGGAATACACGCTTTAATAATCTTATTCGTTCTTATATTTATACACTTTTTATTTTTTATTTTTGTATTATTTTTTAAAAAAATTTCTAAAGCAGATGGTGAAAGACCCATAGTATCTTTGTCAATATCAATAAATACTGGTTTTGCGTTACAGTAACTAATAGCGTTACAGGTTGCTACAAACGTAAGTGGTTGGGTTATTACCTCGCTATCTGAATTAACATCTGCTAAAATTAGAGATATGTGGAGTGCTGAAGTTCCATTGGTAGTTGCTACTGCATATTTTGCACCTGTATATTTAGCTATTTTTTTTTCAAATTCGTCAACAAATTTTCCAACAGATGACACAAAAGTAGAGTCAACACACTCATTTAAATACTTCTTTTCATTTCCAGTAAATTTTGGTTCATGAAGAGGAATAAATTTATAGTTTTGATATACTGATTTTATAAATTTAATGATAGCTAAATTTTCATCATTATTATTTTCTTTCATGAGGAATATTATAGTACTTTTGATTCTCAGGATCTTTAATTAATTCTTCTTGAATTACACGTTTAATTTCTAATATTCCATCTGGTACTGTCATTGTAATTTTAAAACCAAGTTCTTTTTTTATTTTATCACAGTTTACTCTATAATCTCGAGGGTCATCATTTTTTTGTACATATTTTATTTTTGCACTAGGTAATATTTTTTTAATTTCCTCAACGAGCATTTGTTTTGTATAATTTTCATTTGTATCACCAACATTAAAAACGTTGTAAGCAACTTTTTCATCAGGCGATTTTAAAACAGTGAGAAATGCATTAGAAAAATCTTTAACATGGCAATAAGGTCTCCAAAACTGTTCCCCATAAATCACAAGCTCTTTTCCAAGAGCAAGATCTTTTGTAAACTCATTGACTGTTAAATCAAATCTCATTCTTGAAGAAAGTCCATAGACAGTTGAAAAACGCAAAGAAGTTGGAGAAAATGTATCACTTTTTTCAATTTCGTTAAGCATATATTTTTCAAATTTTACTTTTAATTCAGCATACAAAGATACTGGGGCAAGAATAGAATTTTCATCCACATACTCCTTAGGATCTTCCATTTTTCCATAATTACTACAGGTGGATGCAAAAATAAATTTTGATACACCTTTCTCAATACATTTATCAATTAACCATTTACTTGATTGCCAATTAGTTTTTTCTGCAAGAACTGGGTTTAATTTGCAAGCAGGGTCACCTACAATAGCTGCCAAATGAATTACTGAATAAAAATCGTTAGCAGAAAGAATTTTTTCAAGCTGTATGTGGTCATTAATATCAAAATTATAAAATTCAAAATTTTTATTATGCCAAAGGTCTAACAAGGATTCACCACCAAACATTAAATTATCTACACATGTAACATTATAACCTTCATTGAGAAGCTCTCTTAATAGTCCGGAGCCAACGTAGCCTGCACCACCTGTAACTAATATTTTTTTCAAATTCACATACCCTATCTTAATTTTTTTTAAATTTAAATTAAACTTATAGATGTTATAAATTTAAAGTTTATATAACACAGTTTTTAATTTTTCGTTAATAATAATAAAAAATAATTTATATCTAGATACATCTTATAATTTCTTTAAAGCAAGACACAAAACTTAAGCTAAGTTAAATCAAAATATATGAAAGTCTATTTTCAACGAATTAATATTTTTTTTATAAAATTTGTTGAATTGTTTCTTTCAGATTTTTATGTAAATGATTTTTTCTAAATAAATTATTTTCTTTTATTATTTTTTCCATCTCTAAATTTACATCTTCATAAGCATCTAATTTCTTATAATCTATGGTTTTGTCAGTACCTTCATTGACAATACCATCATTATTAATTGTAAATAGTTTTTCAAATTCAACATTTTTAATTTTTATATTTTCCCAATCAAAATTAAATAATCTATATAATTTTAAATTTTGAGCTGTTAATGCAATTCCATAATTATTATTTTTAGGATTAAAAATAGTTTCTGAGACAGTAAATTTTGATTTTTTCATTCTAGATTGAAATAAATTTTCAAAATAATAAGGTAAATCTAAATTTTGGCTCTTTAATATTTGATAAAAACTTTCATATTGTGATGAAGTTGGTTCGTCTACCACTCTTTCTTGATGATTGTCAAAACTCTTTTTATGTTTAATTATTAGTGGAACCCTTGAATGTGTTTCATATAAAGGATATTTTAAAATATGCATTTTCCACTCAGGAGGTAAAGCGGCGCCATGATCTCCATTAATTACTAAGGTTGTTTCATCGTAAAGATTTTTAGATTTTAAGTAATTTATTATTTTGCCTATTTCATCATCTAATATCTCTAATCTATCAGCATATAAATTATTAAATTTATAAGCAAATGCTTCTGATAAAGACTCCCCTGACCACATCATTGGGCTTTGTAATCCTAAATTATTTAACATTGGACCATGCAATCTATCAAAATGTGTATACAAAAAAATATTTTGATCTTTAAAAAAATTTATTGCATTTATAATTTTATTAGAACTTGGAGCATTATTATCCACGGGTTTAATCACAGTAGACCAAATATCAAATGAATTGGTATATCCATATAATGAGTCAAAACGACCGCCACAAGTATATGCTGCATTTATAAATTCTTTTTTTTTAAGTAATTCAGGAAGAAATTTTATTTTTTCATTTAATTCTAAATGAAAAAGATCATTTCTATAATTTCCAAATCCATGCTGAAGAGGGCTTAATCCGGATAAAGTAGATATAATATTTGGCAATGTTGAGTCACAAAATGAGTATGATCTTTTATAGTGTGTACTATCTGATAAAATTTTCTTAATGTTTGGTAAATTTATTTTTTTTGATAAATTTATTTTTTCAAAAAAGAATGGGTCGGTAAGACTCTCGCAACATAAATATATTATTCTTTCATTTTTTTTTTCTGGAAAAAAAATAATAGGATTGCTTATTGCCATACCTTTTAAATTGGTCTTTAATTTTTTGTGTTTTAATTTTTGATCTGGTTTTTTTTTAGGAAACATTAAAAATGATTTATCAATAAATTCAAATTTCATTGAAATTTCGACCTGACTATCTATAAATTCATCTAAATTTATAGAAATGTCCATCCAATTTTTTTCTTTTTCAATATAAGCTAACCCATGTTTTTTGATATCAACAGGAAATGAAAATTTTAAATCTTTATTTTTATTCTGACTTTTTAAATTTATCAAAATTTCTAAATCATTATTTGCGATATTATACTTTTGAAAGTAATTTTCTAAAAATGCAAAACCAACCCAAATAGATTGTTTTCGATCAGCTTTAACTTGAAATTTTAAAATTTCATTTGTTGATAAAAACATCGCTTTTCTGGTTTCAATACCACAATCAACTTCATATAAAGTATGATTATATTTGTTGTTTTTTTTAATTGATGGTGCTTTTTGATAAATGTACAGGCGGTAATAAATGCTGCTTGATACTCTAAATTTTGAAAATAAATTTGCAAGAAAATATAATAAATATCTTAATAAATTATTATTAAAAACTCTCATAATTAAAATACCATCTTTTTGAAAAGAGCTTTGATGAAAATGTCTTCTCTTGACATAAGAATATGGTATTATATTTACAATTAAACTCTTAAAAATTTTTTTTAGAAATAACATTTTATTTTAATAAGCTTAATTTTTTAAAACCTGATTGATAAAATCTCATACAAAATAATGTTTACAAGTGGTAGTATCAAAGTGCTTAAAATTTTGTAATTGAAACGAAAATTATTAGTCATTTTATAAATTTTTAGAATATAGAGTATTAAATATCCTAATATATCAAGGTTTACAAAAAGTAAATTTTTTATAATTTTATTTGAGCTAAAGCTCTTCTGGTATCTAGCAAAAACTGTCTTACCTACCAAACAGGAATTTAATATTTTTGAAATTATATAAACTTATATATTTATTTGTATTTATTTTGCTAAAGTAATCTTAATATTTTAATTTAATACTGAATTATATTATAAAAAAAATCCTTATGAAAACTAATAAATATGGAAAAATATTCTGGATCACGGGTTTATCAGGTTCTGGGAAATCAACAATTGGTGAGCATTTAAAAAAGATAATTAAAAAAAATTATGGAAAAACAATTATTATTCATGGGGATAATATTAGAGATATTTTTCAATTACGATTTTACACAAAAACAAAAAGATTAAGACTTGGAAAATCTTATTCAGATTTATGTAGATTGCTAATTCGACAGAATATAAATGTAATTTTTACTACTGTTGGTCTTTTTAATGAGTTATTTTTATATAATAGAAAAAATTTAAAAAAAAATTATGTTGAGATATATATTAAAACAGATATCGAAAAATTAAAAAAAAATAAATCTAAAACTTTCTACAAAGTGAAAACACGTAATGTATGGGGTCTAGATTTAAAACCTCAATTTCCAAAAAAACCAGATATAATAATAGAAAATAATTTTCAGGTAAGTCCAGCAATGTTAGCTAAAAAAATATTTAAAAAAATAAATAGTATAAAATCATAATAATAAGACTTCCTTAAGATACATTGCATTAGACAAAATAAATTAATTGTTATAAAGAATGTTGTGATGAAAAATAAGATTGTATATGTTGGCTTATCTGCAGATATATTACACAAAGGTCATATCAATATTTTAAAAACTGCTAGTACTTATGGTGATGTTATAGTTGGTCTTCTTACAGATAAAGCTATAGCTAGTTATAAAAACATTCCCTTTTTAGATTATGAAAAAAGAAAAGTGGTGATTGAAAATATAAAGTATGTAAAAAAAGTAATTCCTCAAACAAAATTGGATTATGTTGAAAACCTTAACCTTATTAAACCACATTATGTTGTTCATGGGGATGATTGGAAACATGGTGTACAAAAGAAAACAAGAAAGAGAGTAATAAAAGTACTAAAAAAGTGGTCAGGAAAACTTATAGAACCTAAATACACAAAAAATATATCTTCTACCTCTATTAAAAAACAGATAAATAATATTCTTTCTCTAACTCAAAATAGAGTTTCTAGACTTAAAAGGCTTATTAAATCAAAGGATATTGTAAGAATTTTAGAGTCACACAATTCACTTACAGGGATAATAATTGATAAAATTAATGTCGTAAAAAATAAAAAAAAGGTTGAATTTGATGGAATGTGGTCTTCAAGTTTAACCGACTCAGCCACTAAAGGTTTACCAGATAATTCTTCATTATCTTTTTCAGCACGTATTTCGTCACTAAACGATATAATGGATGTAACTACTAAACCGTTAGTTTTTGATGCTGATAACGGTGGCCAAATAGAACATTTACCATTTTTAGTAAGATCCCTAGAGAGATCAGGCGTATCAGCAATTATTATGGAAGATAAAGTTGGACTTAAGAAAAATTCTCTATTCAAAAATCAATCTGATACCAAACAAGACAAGCCACAACTTTTCGCAAAAAAAATCAAAAAAATTTGTGGTTCTAGACGATCTCAAGATTTTATGGTGATAGCAAGAATTGAAAGCTTTATTGTGGGAAAAGGCCTGAAAGATGCATTAAATAGAGCTGAAATTTATTCAAAAGCAGGCGCAGATGCAATTTTAATTCACAGTAAAGAAAAAACCCCAGCAGAGATATTTTCATTTGCAAAAGAATTTAGGAAAAGTAAAAATTTTATACCATTAGTTTCGGTACCATCTACTTATTCTAAAGTTTATGAAAAGGATTTAATTAAGAATGGTTTTAAATTGGTTATTTATGCCAATCAATTATTAAGATCAGCTTATCCAGCCATGCAAAATACAGCCAAAACTATTTTAAAAAATAGAAGAGCTTTTGAGGCAGATAAAAAAATTATTCCAATAAAAGAAATAATAAATCTAATAAAGAATGATTAAAGTAAGTGCTTTAATTAATTTATTAAAAAAAAATAAAAGTAATTTTTATACTGGTGTACCAGATAGTGTTTTAAAAGAACTTTCTTTTTCTTTACAAAAAACAAGCAAAAAAAATCATATTATCGCAACAAATGAAGGAGCAGCTGTTTCCATTGGCATAGGT